>DATJEN010000072.1:0-4182 GCA_035496575.1 Pirellulales bacterium | reverse complement strand
CCAAGGCGGCCGCCGCGCAATCGAGCGGCACCCGAGCTGATTAGACGGCGATGAGCGGACGGACGGCTGAAGCTGGTAACTAAAAGCCGCGCGCCGCCCGGATGTCCTCGAAATCGCGCAGGTGATAGGCGATTTGCACGTAATCGAGGATTCGGCACAGAGAGCGCAGCGCGACGCCCATCCCGTCTGGACCGCTGAACCCTCCGTATTGTCCGCCGGCTTTGACGTGCGGCTCGAGTTCCAGAAACACGCCCGGTATCCCGCGGCGGCGGAGCTTGGCGTCGAGCTTAGGCAGCAGCTCGCGCATCTCCTTGAAGAGGGCGTCGTGGCCGCTATCGCCCTGGTCGGCGGGCACAAAGTGCTTCAGCATTTCTTCGTCGACGTGGGCTTGCTTGCGACTCGGCTCGCCGTGGCGATAGTCTTTGATGTGCATCCAGCCCAAGCCGGACTTCATCAAGTTGAACTGTTCGAGAATCTCCGCGGCCGAGTACCCCTGGCAGGCCAGGTTGCCGGCGTCAAAAACGAGCAGCAGGGCCGGATTATTGACCTGCTGGTGAATTTCCGCGAGCAGCTCGCCATTCTGACCAACTAAGTTTGCTTCCAACTCCACCCCATACGTCAGGTCACTGCGCAAGCACGTCTCGGCAATCTGGCCAAGCTGGTCGACCACTTGCGGCAGGTGCTCGCGAGGGTCGGTCCCCTTTGGGTGATAGAACGAAAACCCGCGGATGAGTTTTGTTTCGAAGGCATGCGCCATGTCGCACGCCTTCTTGACGTCCTTTTCCAGGTATTTCTTGAAGGGCACGTACGTGTTCTTCGTGCCGTCTTCGACGTCGAGCAGCTTCACTTTGCCCAGCGGCGATCCGATCGAGGCGACGTTCAAGCCATATTCGTCTTCCAAATGCCGGATCGTCTGGATTTCGCCGATGCTGAGCTTCATCACGTTCTTGATGCCTTCGCCGGCATCGATGAAGCGCAGGCTGTAGTATTGCAAGCCGAGCGCGGCA
Organism: Pirellulales bacterium; assembly: GCA_035496575.1. Lineage (GTDB taxonomy): Bacteria > Planctomycetota > Planctomycetia > Pirellulales > PALSA-1355 > PALSA-1355. The sequence goes on along the minus strand of DATJEN010000072.1, from coordinate 3,175 downwards.
AACGCGGAGAACTGCTGGACGGCCGTTTTCTGATTGGCCGCCTCGTCGCCAAAACCGCTCAACGTGACCTGATACACTTCGCTCATTGGGTTTGCCTCGTTTGCTTAGGCCACGTGCAGCTTGATTGCGGCCTGGCGGGCTCGCAGGGAAGGAACATTGTCGAAGAGCATGCGCGGACTGACAAGGGGCCACTTGCGTGGCATTCGAGCGCAGCCTTGGCTATTCTGGTCGGAATGAGCGAGCCGAGTCCGTCATCGACTGAAAAAGTGCCCGTCCATGCCCTGCGCGCCGGCATGGTGGGGATGGGCATGATTTTTGACGAGACCTATCGGCCTTTTTTCGAAGCGGCTTTTCGGCGCCCCATCTACGACCCGGCCTTTGGCGTGTGCGAAGTGACCCTGGCATCCGTCGCCAGCCGCACCGGCACGCGCGCCCTTGCTTATCGACGAGCCGCCGCCGGACGCATCGGCGCATTCACGAGTTACCAGGAGCCCGACAGCGTCGCAGCGCTGTTGGCTGAGAACGTAGATTTCGCGTGCGTGGCGACGCCTGACGATCGGCACTTCTCAGCCGCGAAGGAAGTGCTCGCGGCCGGAAAGCATTTGCTGGTCGAGAAGCCATCGGTATTGTCGCTTGCCGAGCTCGACGAACTCCAGCGGCTGGCGCGCGAGCGCGGCGTGCTGGCCAAGGTTGTCTATCACAAGCTGCTCGACCCCGACCATAAAAAGCTGCGCACCCTGGTGGCCGATGGCGAGCTCCAGCACGTCAACAATGGTTACTGCACGCTGCTTGAGCCCAAGGCGATCTCCACCGGCCAGTTTGCCCAGTGGATCGCGGGCCGCAATCCCGGCACGTACGTGGCGGTGCATTACATCAAGCTGATCGACTTCACTTTCGGCGGCAAGCTGGCGAGCGTGCAATGCACCGGCCAGCGCGGAATCGTGGGCGCCTCAGACGGCCCGACTTGGGATTCGACCCAATTGCGGATGATCTACGAATACCCCGATGGCCGGCAGGCCGCCTTCGACATTCACACGTCGTGGGTCACGCCGGACAATTTTCCCGGTTACGTGGAGCAAGAAGTGCAGTTCCGCTTCGATAATGGCGTGTGGAATGCCCACAGCCGCAAGCGGGGCGTCGAGTGCACGGTCGAAGGCCGCACACCGTTTGAGCGCAAGATTTCGATGAACAACCACTACAACGGCACGTTTCTCGAACCGTGGGGCGAGCGCGCTCAGCGCGGCTATGGCGTCGAAGTGCTGGAGCGATTCGTGCGCGAAGTCGCCACGGTCGAATTCGGCGGGCCCGCAAACGAGCGCGAAGCGCGCCTGGCCGCCGCGCGGGAACTTGCGTACAACGATCTCTCGGCCGACCGGCAAACGGTTGCCGTCGTGCAATCGCTCGAAGCCATTCTGGCCCGCCACGCCCAAGGCACTCCCGATTGCCTGGTTAAAGTAAACGACCGCCCCGGTGGCCTCGTGCTGTATCGTCCTGGCTCAGCGGAGCCCGAGGTCCTATACGCGCCCCGAGTGTAGAGCGTCCTTGTATCCCTATTCGCGCATTAGACGATTCGTCATGTCACCTCCATCCAAACTCATCCAGCATGCGGGCGAAGACCTCTCGAACGACCTGCGGCAACGCGCGAGTGTCGTCGAGCCCGCCGCGCAGCGCACCTATACGCCCAGCCTGGCCGTGATTGCCAAGAGCGAAGGCTCGTATCACTGGACGCCGGAAGGGCGCAAGCTGGCCGATTTTTCGTCCGGCGTGCTGGTCAGCAACTTGGGACATAACCCCACGCGCTGGTGGCGACGGGTGCTCGAGTATTTGGGGCTCGACAAGATTCCGGCACGGGGGGACTACTTCGCGGCCCCTCCGCTTAGCGCGTACAACGCGCTTACTCCACTCGAGGTGCTCGCGTCCGAGCGACTGGTGGCGACCTTGCGCGCAGAACCCGGCGGCCGCCGCCTGGAGCAGGTCCTGTGGGCCGCCACCGGCAGCGAAGCGGTGCAAAAAGCCATCTGGGCCTCGCTCGATCGACGGCCCGGCAGCAACATCATCCTGGCGACCCGTCATGGATTTCACGGCAAGAAGGGGCTGGCGGGTGCGGTAACCGGCACGGAGCAGGATCATGAGCGCGACGCGCGCGTGCGGTTCATTCGCTTTCCCACCGAAGCATGTGGCAGCGTGGAGCGCCGCCGCGAGCCGCTGGATCTCGCGCCCTATCGCAACGAGCTGAACGGACTGGCGCGCGAATTCGGCAACCGGATTTGCTGCCTGGTCACTGAGCCCTATCTGGGCGGCGGCGGATCGTATCATCCGCAGCGCGAGTACTTGCAGTTACTGCAAGGTTTTTGCCGCGAGCACGACGTGCTGTTCATCTTGGACGAAGTTCAGGCGAACTTCGGCCGCACGGGATCGCTGTTCGCCTACTCGCACTACGAAATCGAGCCGGACGTCGTGATCCTTGGCAAGGGGCTTGGCAACGGCATTCCGGTCGATGCGGCGGTCGGACCGGCCGAGCTGTTCGACAAAATGTCCTATGGCGCTGGATCGGATACCTGGAGCGCCTCGCCGCTGGGGTGCGCAGCCGTGCTGGCCACGCTCGATGAATTCGAGAGTAGCGACGTGCTAGCGCACGCCCGGGAGCTGTCGGAAGTGATCGAACAGGGTTTGTGTCGGCTGACCGAACTCGACGCGGTGAGCGCGGTGCGCGGCGAGGGCATGGTGTGGGGCGTTGAATGCGCCGCGGTTGGCAATTACCCGGCCGAGGAAGTCGCCAGCGCCTGCGTGAAGGCGTGCTATTTGGGGGATCGCCGAGGCCGGGCCATTCACCTCTTGGGTCCGCTAGCCGGCAAGGTGATTCGTGTCAGCCCACCCCTTGTGATGCCGCTTGAAGACGCGCGCGAATACCTCGAAGTCATGTACGAGTTGTTCGCCGAGGTCTCGCGCCGGCTGAATAGCAGCGCCCCATGAGGGACGAGCAGGGCTAGCCGCCTGGAACTCGCAAACCGCGCGGCGGACAGGTTCCTTAGCTGTTCTTGCCGGTCGCTCGGGCTTCGTGCACGGCCGTCACGCTGGTGGTGATTCCACCGCGCGGCGTGAATGCCGCTACCAGCTTCATGTGCCGCGGCGCAAGCACCGCGACCAGGTCGTCCAAGATGCGATTGGTCACGTG
>DATJEN010000071.1:0-18542 GCA_035496575.1 Pirellulales bacterium | reverse complement strand
CCTGGAAGGCGCTCGGCGTTTGCGCCTTCTTGTGTTGGTTGACCGGTAGCATCGGCGTTTGTCTGGGCTATCACCGCCAGTTGACCCACGGCAGCTTTGCGACCTATCGCTGGGTGCGCTGGACGTTGGCCCTGCTGGGCGGATTGTCGGGCGAGGGCTCCGCGCTGACCTGGGTTGCCAATCACCGCAAGCATCACCTGTACAGCGACCATGATGGCGACCCGCACACGCCGAACGACGGCAATTGGTGGAGCCACATGCTGTGGTTCATGCCCGACTTTGGTCGCAAGCATTACCAGACGCTGGTCGCGCGCTTTGCGCCCGACCTGTCCAAGGACCCGGTGATGCGGTTCCTGCATGGGTTCTTTTTGCCGTCCCACGTCCTGATGGGCGGGCTGCTGTATGCGATCGGCTACTTCGGCTGGGACACCTATACCGCGATTTCATTTGTGGTGTGGGGCATGTTCGTGCGGCTGGTTTACGTCCTGCACGTAACCTGGTTCGTCAATTCGGCCACGCACTTGTGGGGCTACCGCAACTACGAGACGAGCGACAACAGCCGCAACTTGTGGTGGGTGGGCCTGCTGGCCTTCGGCGAAGGTTGGCACAACAACCACCATGCCTATCAGCGCATGGCGCGGCAGGGGCATCGCTGGTGGGAAATTGACATGACCTACTGGTCCATCCTGGCGCTTGAAAAAGTCGGGCTGGCCTGGAACGTGGTCAAGGAAATTCCCAAGCATCAGCATCCGGCCTAATCTGCAGGCTGCGATTTTTGCCAAGGCGGAGCCAACTTCAAAGTTCGCGGCTGCGCCGGGGTCGGTTTCGAGCGCACAAGCGGCTCTCGGAGGCGCCTGCCCGCCCGTCCTTTTGCGGTTGCAAGTCGGCCTCTGCTTGGTAAACTATCTTCCTTGTTTTGTAACCCAGTAACGTAGGGATCGTTCCAGTCACCTTGGCAGTTCGGTGCTTCACCAGAAGGCGGTGGGCGCACTGCGGGCGGCCAGCGTAGAGAAGTTGCGGTAGCAGATGTCGATCACGAAAGAACGTAAGGCAGCACTGGTCAGCGACTACAAGCGCGGCGAGCAAGATAACGGCTCGCCCGAAGTGCAAATCGCCATTTTGACCACTCGGGTCAGCGATCTAACGGAGCACCTGCGAACGCACAAGAAGGATTACGCCAGTCGGCGGGGATTGTTGATGATGGTGAGTCGCCGGCGGCGCTTGCTGGATTACCTGAAAGAGGTCGATCCGCAGCGCTACTTGGATGTGATTCGCCGTCTCGATATCCGCAAATAGATGGGCAATGCCGCACGAGCGGACCGCTTTTTTGGGCCATGCCCACTCACTGGGCTAAGGCTGCGAGCGGCCGCACTTCAGGGGGCACTTGGCGGTGCAAACCGCCCCAGGGTGCCAGGCTTCCTGCGGCTGTTGCCATGAGGCGCGGCAGGCGTATGGCGTCGAGACCGCTTCGAGGGGCTGTGCCGCACGAACCGTTGGCGGCCGCCCGCGGACGAGCCGGCTCGTGCTTCTCGCGTTGACCTTCGTTTGGTCAGGCCCGCGACCCACCACGGCCTCCTGCGCACCACGTGCATGGCAGGCGTCAACGGAAGAGCTGGAACCCGTAAAGAAGGCAGGAAATACCTTGAAAGTACGTGTCGAGAAGGCATTCGGACCGCTCACTCTATCCATCGAAACAGGTTTTTTGGCGAAGCAGGCGGCGGGGAGCTGCCTGGTGCAACTAGGCGAAACGGTGGTGCTGACCGCCGTAGCCGACGGCCCCCCGCGCCCGGGCATATCTGACTTTTTTCCGCTGACGTGTGACTATCGCGAACGAACGGCGGCGGCCGGCAAGTTTCCCGGTGGGTTTCTGAAGCGCGAAGGGCGCCCCACCATGAAGGAGACGCTCACCAGCCGGCTCATGGATCGGCCCATTCGTCCGCTGTTCCCCTCCTGGTTTCACGATGAAGTGCAAGTGCAAAGCTTCGTGATGGCCAGCGACCGCCAGGTCGATGCGGACGTGTTGGCCATGAACGGCGCATCGGCGGCCCTGGGCCTCTCGCCCTTGCCGTTCGAGGGCCCGATCGGCTCGGTGCGGCTGGGTCACATCAATGGGCAGTTCGTTCCCTTCCCCACGCAAGACGACCTGGAAGAGAGCGATCTCGATCTGATCGTCTCGGGCAGCAAGGATGCCATCCTGATGATCGAGGGCTTTGCCCGTGAAATGCCCGAGGCCCGCATGCTGGAAGCCCTGCGCGAGGCCCATCGGATTATCAAATCCATCTGCGATTTGCAGCTCGAGCTGTTCGCCAAGGCGAAGGTTGAGAAGCGACAGTACGAGATTCCGCCGCCGGACGGCATGTTCGACCAGTTGAAGGACCGCTATTTCTCCGCATTGCGCTCCGCCAAGCAAACGACGGGCAAGCAAGCCCGCGCCGAGGCGGTCAGCAACGTGAAAACGAAAGCGGCGGACGAAATGATTCCCGACCCGGCAGCCGAGGGCGCGATCGCGGCCCATGCGTTCGCCTCGGCCTGGCATAAGCTCGAGGAAGTCGTGGTCCGCGATCTGATCCTGGCCGGCACTCGTCCAGACGGGCGTGACGCGAAGACGATCCGCCCGATCGAATGCGTGATCGACGTGCTCCCGCGCGTTCACGGTTCGGCCGTGTTTCAGCGCGGTGAGACCCAGGCACTCATCACCGTGACCTTAGGCACCGGGCGCGACGAGCAGCGCGTGGATGGTTTGATCGACGAATACTCAAAAAAGTTCATGCTCGACTACAACTTCCCGCCGTTCTCGGTCGGCGAAGTTCGTCCCATCCGCGGCCCGGGTCGGCGCGAGATCGGCCACGGGGCATTGGCCGAGCGCAGCGTCAAGCCGGTGATGCCGGATCCCGAAGTGTTCCCGTACACCGTGCGCATTATCTCCGACATCCTGGAATCGAACGGTTCGAGCTCGATGGCCTCGGTTTGCGGCGCGACGCTCGGCCTGATGGCGGCGGGCGTTCCGATCACCAATCCAGTCGCCGGCATCTCGGTGGGATTGGTCAAAGAGGAGAGCTCCTGGACCCTGTTGACTGACATCATCGGCGACGAGGACCATTTCGGTGACATGGATTTCAAAATTGCCGGCACTCAGAATGGCATCACCGGGATCCAGCTCGACCTGAAGGTCAACGGCATCAGCGAGGAGATCATCAAGGCTACGTTGGCCCAAAGCCGCGACGCCCGAATTGAAATCTTGCGCAAGATGCTGTCGGCTATTTCTCGGCCCAAGTCGGATATCTCGATGTGGGCGCCGCGGCTGTTGCGCACGCACATTCCGCCGGACAAGATCGGCGCGCTGATTGGCCCGGGCGGAAAGACCATCCGTTCCATTCAAGAATCGACCGGCGCATCGCTGGAGGTCGAAGACGACGGCACGGTGACGATCGCCAGCGCCGACGGCGAATCGGCGCAAGCCGCGCTCGCCAAAGTCGAGGCCCTCACGGCTTCGGTGCAGGTGGGCCGCATCTATCACGGCCGCGTGACCAGCGTCAAAGACTTCGGCGCCTTCGTCGAAATCATCCCGGGCAAGGATGGTTTGTGCCACATCAGCGAGTTGTCGGACGAATACGTCAACAGCGTGGCCGATGTGTGCAGCGTCGGCGACGAGCTGGTCGTGAAGGTGATCGCCATCGATGAACAGGACCGTGTGAAGCTCAGCCGCAAGCAAGCCATGCGGGAGCTCAACGCCACGGCCGGCAACGGTAACGCGGAAGCCTAAGCGCTTTCGATTCCGCGGCGCCGATGAATAACTTGGTTTTCAACAAACGCCCCGGCCGGCTGACGCGCCCGCGGGCGTTTGGTTTTGCGCTCGTCAGGTTGGTTGCAGGTTGTTGAATGAACCAGGCACATCCACCGACCGCCGAGGAAGTCAACCGGCGGCTGATCGCCCAGTACACCGAAATTGCCGCACTGGCCGGAGGGCTGGCGCACGAAATCAAAAACCCGTTATCGACCATTGGGCTCAACATGGAGCTGTTGGCCGAAGACTTCGCCAGCGCTGAGACTCCGCGCGACCGCCGCGCCGCCGCCAAGATTGCCGTCGTGCAACATGAGTGTCGGCGGCTGGAAAACCTGCTCGATAACTTTCTGAACTTCGCGAAGGTGCGGACCGTCCGTTTTCAGGCGTCTGATCTCAATCGCGAGGTCGAGCAAGTGCTTGAATTCTTCGCCCCCAAGGCCAAGGAGTCGAATATCGAGCTTTTGTGTTACCTCGATCCAGATTTGCCAAGCGTCGTGCTCGACCGCGAGTCGTTTCACGGAGCGCTGATCAATCTGATCTTGAATGCTCAACAAGCGATGCCCCAGGGAGGACAGCTCGTGCTGCGCACGAAGCCAACGGTTTTTGGGGTGGCGCTCGAGCTGATCGATACGGGCTGCGGCATGGACGAGCACACCGCGGCCCACCTGTTCGAAGCGTTCTATTCGACCAAGCCCGGCGGCTCCGGCTTGGGGCTGCCGACCACGCGCAAGATTATCGAAGCTCATGGCGGGCGGATCTGGGCGGAAAGCGAGCTGCGGCGGGGCACCAAATTCACCATCGAGCTGCCGCTGCCGCCGCGGTTGACAGCGCCCCAGCACAGCCCCTAGCCCTGCGGGATGCGAATCCGCTATCATCGCCCGCATGATGCCCAGTGATGCCGCGCAGCGCGGCGGCGCTGAAGCCGCGCCGATTCGCGTCCTGATCGTCGACAACGAAGCTGCCCACGCGCAAGCGGTCGCGGAAAGCCTCGAACGGGTCGGCTATGACTGCACGGTGGCCACCAGCGGACCGGTGGGGCTCAAGCGCATCGACGAGGAGGCGTTCGATATCGTCATCACCGATCTGGTGATGAACGAGGTGGGCGGGCTCGAGATTCTGGCGCACACCAAAGAGCAGCTCCCCGACGCCGAGGTGATCCTGGTGACCGGGCACGGCACGATCCCCTCGGCCGTCACCGCCATGCAACAGGGGGCATTCAACTACCTGCTCAAGCCGCTCGATCTTAGCCAGCTTCGCGCCGTGACCGAAAAAGCGTCGGCCAGCTTGCGATTGCGGCGGCAAAACGCCGAGCTCAACCGACGCCTGGACGAAAAATTCGGCTTTGAGGGCGTTATCGGCAGCAGTCAGCAGATGCACGATGTGATCGACCGCCTCAAGCGCATCGCGCCCACCGACGCCAGCGTGCTCATTCAAGGCGCCACGGGCACCGGCAAAGAGCTCGTGGCGCAGGCCATACACCAAAACAGCCCTCGCAAAAACAAGCCGTTCGTGGCGCTAAACTGCGCGGCCTTGAGCGAGAACATCCTGGAAAGCGAGCTGTTTGGGCATGTGCGCGGCGCGTTTACCGATGCCTCAACCGATCGCGTCGGCAAGTTCGAATATGCCCATGGCGGAACCTTGTTCCTCGACGAAGTCGGGGACATGCCGCTGGCCACGCAGATAAAGCTGTTGCGCGTGCTGGAAAACAATGAAATCACGCGGGTCGGCTCGAACGAGGCCATCCATGTCAACGTGCGCATCCTGTCCGCGACGAATCGAAACCTGGAAGACTCGATCGCGACAGGAACGTTTCGCAGCGATCTTTATCATCGACTGAAAGTGGTGACGATCGACCTGCCACGGTTGGCGGATCGCGCCAATGATATCCCGCTGTTGATCGAACACTTTCTCAAGCAGTTTGCAAAACGGCATCACAAACAAGTGCAATCGATCTCGGCTGGGGCGCGCAGACGACTGACCGCCTATGACTGGCCCGGCAACGTGCGGCAACTGCGAAACGTGATCGAGAGCATGGTGGTGGTCGATTATGATGGCGTGCTGGACGTCGATGATTTGCCGAGCGAGCTTGCGCCGCAAGGAGAAGTCGCCCAGGAAGCGGCCACGGGCAGCTTGAGCGCGCTGGTTGGCAAACCGCTGTCAGAACTCGAACGGCTCTTCATCGTGGAAACCTTGCAACAGACGGGCGGCAATCGCGAAGCAGCGGCAGAATTGCTCGGCATCGGCCAGCGCACACTCTATCGCAAGATCAAGGAATATCAGCTCTAATCCTACCGCGCGCGACCGGCATTTCATGAGCGCCATACGCCAATTACCATCGAGCGTCGTCAACAAGATCGCCGCCGGCGAGGTGATTGAGCGGCCCGCCAGCGTCGTCAAGGAGTTGATGGAAAACTCCATCGATGCCGGCGCCACGCGAATTGATGTCGTGGTGGAGCAGGGGGGGCTCGAGCTCATTCGCGTCAGCGACAATGGCTCGGGCATCCCGGCTGACGAACTGACGCTCGCCGTGACAAGCCACGCCACCAGCAAGATCTCAGACGCCGATGATCTGTTCTGCGTGCAGACGCTCGGATTCCGCGGCGAAGCTCTCGCTTCGATTGCCGAGGTCAGCCGTTTGTTGCTGCGGACCCGCGTGGCAAGTGCCGAGGCCGGCCACGAGCTGGAGGTGAACGGCGGGCAGTCCAGCGGAGTGGCGCCCTGCGGCGCGCCGGTTGGCACGACGGTGGAGATTCGACAGCTTTTTTTCAATACTCCGGTCCGCCGCAAGTTTTTGCGATCCACTCAGACCGAAATGAGCCACATCGCCGAGGCGTTCACGCGGCTTGCCTTGGCCAACCCACACGTGCATTGCACGTTGTCGCACAACGGCCGCTCGCAATTCGATCTGCCGCCCGCGGGCCATGACTGGCGCGGCCGCATCGCGGCATTCTTTGGACATGACCTGGCGGCCGACTTGATCGGGGTGTCGAGCACCGACGACGAAGTGCGGCTGGAAGGCTTCGTAGCTTCACCCAGTCACAGCCGCGGAAATGCACGGCTGCAATACTTGTTCTTGAATGGGCGCGCGATTCGCGATCGTTCGCTTCAACACGCGCTGGGCGAAGCCTTCCGCGGCCTGCTGCTGACGGGCCGTTACCCGATCGCGTTTTTGCAGATCCAGATGCCGGCCGAGCTGGTGGACGTCAATGTCCACCCGACCAAGCTCGAGGTTCGCTTCCAGGAATCGGGCAAGCTCTACAGCCAGTTGCTGGGCACGCTGCGCACCAAGTTCCTGACGAGCGATTTGACTGCGCGACTGCGCACCGACAATCAGCACGAAGCGGCGCTGGCGCTCGATGGCGACCAGGCGGATTTGATGCGGCGCGAGCTGGTCGATTGGGCCAAGGGCCAACTGACCGTCAGCGATCAGTTCGCGCCCGCCGATACAGCCCGAGCGTCTCAGGCGATGTTCGAGGTCCCGCTCGAAAATCGAGCACCGCTGGAGCTGAGCGTGCTCGAGCCTCGGCCTTCTGCCGCGGCAACTTCGGGGGGCGCGGCCCGAACGAGTGCGAACTCAGCGTATCGCGTTGACGAGCCATCGCCGGCGTCGCGTCCTCCTGCCGGCCTGCAATTGCACAACCGTTATCTGATCGCCGAAAGCGGTGACGGGATGGTCGTCATCGATCAGCACGCTCTCCACGAGCGGATTCTCTACGAGCACCTGCGCGAAAAGGTCCTTACGGGCGCGATCGAAACGCAGGCATTGCTGGTGGGCGAGCCGGTCGATCTCACCCCGGCCGAGGCCACTGCCGTGCTTGAAGCACACGAGCTGCTTGCGAAGCTTGGACTGGCGATCGAGCCTTTCGGCGGCTCGACCGTACTCGTCTCGAGCTATCCGGCCATGCTGGCTAATTTTCGGCCGGCCGACGTGCTGCGGGACCTGGCAACGCAGCTACTGGGCGATGGCAAGCGGCCGGAGTCTCGCGACATCTTGGATTCGCTCTTGCACATGATCTCATGCAAAGCCGCCATCAAAGCCGGTGATCGGCTGAGCCAGGACGAAATCATGGCTCTCCTCGAGCAACGGCACCTGGCCCGGGACACGCACCATTGCCCTCACGGGCGGCCCACGGCCCTCTATTTCAGCCGCGACGATTTGGATAAACAATTCAAGCGGACCTGAAGAAGTAAGCCAGCGGGCGGACGAATCGCGATACCGCGCTGGCGGGTCTAAGTTGGGCTATAATGGTGCTATTCGGCCGCGGTTCTCGGCCTTTTTCCTTTTTTATTCGCTACGACTCGATGATTTGCGTCAGCATTGCCCGCGGCCGTCATCGCCACATGATCGCCGAGCATCGACACCTGGTGCAGCAGGGCGCCAAGCTGGTTGAGCTGCGCCTTGATTACATCAACGGCGAGGTCAATCTCAAGCGTCTGCTCTACGAACGGCCGTGTGCGGTGGTCGTCACCTGCCGCCGCGAACGCGACGGCGGCAAGTGGACCGGCAGCGAGGAGCAGCGATTGATGCTCTTGCGCAGCGCGATTGCCGAAGGGGTGGAGTACGTCGATCTGGAAGACGACATCGCGCCTGCGATCGGGCGGTATGGCAAGACCAAGCGCATCATCAGCGTCCACGATTACCGCAAGACGCCCGAGAACCTGGCCGAGATTCACGCCCGTCTGGCCGGACTGGACGCCGACATTGTCAAGATCGCCACGACAGCCAATCAACCACACGACAATTTGCGGATGCTGCAATTGACCAAGCAGTCGCACGTCCCCACGGTCGGGATCTGCATGGGCGATATTGGCACTCCCTCGCGCATTTTGGCCGGGCGGTTTGGGGCTCCCTTCACGTTCGCGACCTTCCACCACGAACGAACGCTCGCGCCCGGGCAGCTCAGTTACCAGCAGATGACCGACGTCTTTCACTACGACCGTATCGATGCGCAAACGACGATTTTCGGCGTGGTGGGCGATCCGATTGGCCATAGCTTGAGTCCTATCGTCCATAACGCGGCGTTCCGCCGGCTGGACATGAATGCCGTGTACGTGCCGTTTCGGGTGCCGCGCGAACATCTCGCGCAGTTTTTGGACGATGCTCCGTCGCTTGGCATCAAAGGGCTCAGCGTCACGATTCCGCATAAGGAAGCGGTCCTCCGCAAAATCACCAAGAGCGACGAATCGATGTCGGTCATCGGCGCGGCTAACACCCTGGTGTTCGATGGCGCGCAGATTACGGGCTTTAACACCGATCACCAGGCTGCCGTCGAAAGCTTGGAGCAGGCCGTGCAAGAACACCACGGTCGCAAGATGTCGCTCGACAACCAGACCGCCCTGGTGCTGGGCGCGGGTGGCGCGGCCAAGGCCATCGCCCACGCGCTGAATCGCATGGGCGCGACGGTCGTTTTGGCAGGTCGCACTCCGCAACGAGCCCAGCAATTGGCGGACTCGCTCAAGTGCAAAGTGGTCGATTGGGCCAATCGTTTCTCGGTTCTGCCAGACGTGCTCGTCAACTGCACGCCGGTCGGAATGCATCCCAACGTGGATGCCACGCCGTACGACAAGCACCATTTGCGCCCCTCCATGGTGGTCTTCGATACGGTTTACAATCCGGAAAATACTCTCCTGATCAAAGACGCCCGCAGCCAAAGCTGCACCGTCGTGACCGGCGTCGAAATGTTCGTGCGGCAGGCCTGCCTGCAGTTCAAACAGTTCACCGGCCAAGAGGCGCCGAGCGACTTGATGCGCGACGTGTTGAAGCGGGCAATTGGTCCGGCCAAGTACTAACCCGCGCGGTATCTCCAGTGAACCTCGTGCTCATCGGTCTGCGCGGCAGCGGCAAAACAACCGTGGCGCGGCATTTGGCCAAGCGGCTGGGGTGGCCCTGGTTCGATTCCGATATGGAAATCGAGCGGCGGGCCGGTAAATCGATCGCGCAAATTTTTGCCGATCAAGGTGAGCCGGCTTTTCGCGAGCTCGAGTGCGAAGTGGTGCGCGAACTGGCAGCGCGTTCGCGCGCGGTCCTGGCCTTGGGTGGCGGGGCGGTCGCGCGGGCCGAGAATTGCCAGGCGCTTGCACAGCAATCTCACGTGGTGTGGCTGCAGGCCTCGCCCGAAACGCTGTGGCAGCGTATGCAGCAGGACCCGACAACGGCCGAGCGCCGGCCGGCGCTATCGAGCGCGAGCGGCATAACCGAAATCATCGCTATGCTCGAATCGCGGCGAGAAGCGTATGAATCTTGCGCCACCGCCGTCGTCGAGACAGAAGGACGCTCGCCCGAGGAGGTCGCGGAGGCTATCCTTCGAGAGATGAACTTCGAAGCGCCCGATCAGGCCGAATCCGCGTGAACACCGTTCTCGCCATTCCCTATGGGATTCGCCTGCTGCTGTTGGCCGGGCTGGGCTTTCTGGCGGCAGGCGCCATCAACCTGGCTGTTTATCGGCTGGCCTGGAACAAGCGCTCGATCAGTCCCTGGTCGGCGCCGACCGACGCGCATTTGCGACGCGGCTGGGCCGATCGCATCCCGCTAGCCGGCTGGTGGCGATTGCGGCGCGAGGCGACCTTGCATGGCCCTGCATTCTGGGTTCGGCCGCTGGCAGTTGAGCTCTTCCTGGCCGCTACGTTTGCCGGACTCTATGCCTGGGAGGTGGGCGCGCGTGGACTGTATGCGAGCGTCGACAGCCTGGCTCCGGCCGCAGAGTCGTTTGCAACCGCCGATTTCGTGCTCACGTTACACGCTCAATACCTGAGCCACGTGCTGCTGGCGTGCTTGATGCTCGTGGCTTCGCTCATCGATCTGGACGAGCAAACGATACCAGACTCCATCACGGTTCCCGGCACGACGTTGGGGCTTGCACTTACGACGGCGTGGCCATGGTCGTTGTTGCCGGCGGCCATGTGGCTGAGTGACGGCCAGCCCATGGTCGAATTCCTGACGTTCGTGTCGCCACAGCCGTGGAGCGTCACGCAGGCGATCGAGCCCGCCGAGCTCGTTGCGCTTGGATTGGCATGCTGGACGCTGTGGTGTGTTGGGCTGCTGCCCAGAAAGTTGGCGGCGGGTCGCGGCTTGAGCGTTGCGTGGCGAGTTTTTTGGCGACGGCTCGCGCGGACGCGGTTTACCTATGAGGTCGCCGCGCTGTGGGTCCTGGGGCTGATTCTGATTGGGACCTTGCTCACATGGGCCGATCCGGCGCGGCACGCTGCTTTGCTCACCAGCCTGATCGGGATGGTCATTGCCGGAGTCATGGTGTGGGCCGTGCGCGTCATCGGCCGGGCGACGCTCGGTCGCGAGGCCATGGGTTTCGGCGACGTAACGCTGTTGGCCATGATCGGCACCTTCATCGGTTGGCAAGGCGCGCTGGTCGTTTTTTTCCTGGGAGCTTGCCTGGCGCTCGTGGTGGGTGTTTTTCGCTGGGTGTTGCACCGCCACAACGAGCTGCCGTTTGGACCTTCGTTGTGTTTGGCCACGGCAATCGTGGTGCTTGGCTGGCCGACGGTTTGGAGCGGCCTCAATCCGTATTTCGACCTGGGATGGATTCTGCTGGCTGTATTAGCCGTGTGCTTGCTGCTGATGGGCGTGATGCTGTGGATATATGCCCAAGCGCGACGCGCATTCGGTTTATAGCGACCCGGCGCGCGCCAGAGACGCTAATCGCGTCGTACACTTTTCGCGGGATTCGAAGGGCGCTGTTCACAAACACAAGCTTTCGCGCATGCGGCTATTTTCTCACAGCTTGACGGATCCATTTGGCTCCCAGCGCGAGTGCCTGCGGACGGCCCGGCACGCGCGGATCGAGATCGTCGGCGGTCGGCTCGTCGCGATTCACGTCCGCCGCTGGTCTCGGCTGGTCTCAGCCGTCGAAGTCGAGTTGTTTGGACGGTTCCGCCACGCGCGCCTGCCTGGCGACCGCTGCGTGCTGGACTACACACAGCCGCGGCGCTATTCCAACTACCTGGCGCTGCGGTACGTGGCATCTCATCGCGACTGCACGCTAGCGACGTTTCACCGTGCGCTGGAAGTGCTCGACGAAGTCGCGCGTGTCAAACAATCAGACGCAATCCTGTGCGACGTTGGAAACCACCGCATCTCGGATCGTTTGATGGCGCGGTGGGGCTGGCAGGCTCACAAGCCATCGCGCTGGCACCGCCACTTCATCAAGCGGTTCTACGGCACGTTTCCGCCAGCTCGGCAGCCTGCGGACGAGCTCGTCGCCGCCAGCTAGCAGCCGGGAAACTGACCTTGTTCGGGCCCAGCGGGCTTACTACCATCCCGCCCTCGTCGCAGAGTGCCCCGGACCACAGGCAAGAGTGCGCACGCGATCTGCTGGATGAACATCCAAGAGAGCGGCCGTTTTGCTTGAGGGTCCGCCTATCCACCGCGTGGGACGTTCGTTCCTGACAGCCGTTTTTCGGGAGAAGCGCATGCGAGTCGTCGCCGGGACGATCTCGCTCGTGTTGTTGTGGTTGCTGCCGACAGGCTGCGCCAACAATCCCTACGCGCTTCAATCCCAGAACCAGGCCTTGCAACAGCAGCAAGCCACGCTGGTTCAGCGGAATCAGGAACTGCAAAGCCGCGCGAGCACGCTCGACCGCGACAACCAAGAGCTCGAATCGCTGCTGGCGCAAACTCGGCAACAAGGAAAAGTGCTCGAGGATCACGTTGCCGCGCTGCGCGAACAGTTGTCAAGCGCCACCACGCAGCTCGCCCAATTGCGAGACGACAAGCAGGTCGTGCAAAAACAGACCGAAGCCCTCATGGCTTCCACGCGCCGCTCGGGCGCGAGAATTACGGCCAACAACAGCCTGCAGCGCAACCTGCCGCCTTTGAATCTTAGCGGCATCGACGTGCGGGCCGACGGCGACGTCGTGAGAGTCGAACTGCCCGTTGCGCGATTGTTTCAGCCAAACACGGTGACGTTGTTGCCGGTGGGCGGCCCCCTGTTGGATAGCGTGGTGGCGGAATTGGCGCGGGCTTATCCCGATCAGCGGATCGGCGTCGAAGGCCACACCGATTCGGACGTGGTGCGCTCGTCGCAAGGACTCGATGCGCAGCAACTTTCCACGGCGCGCGCGACCTCCGTCTATCAGTACCTGGTCGGACGCGGCCAGTTGGGGAGCAATCGACTGTTCATTGTCGGTCACGGCAGCAGCGTGCCCGTGGTCTCCAATGCCACGGCGGTCGGCAAGGCGCGGAACAACCGGGTGGAGCTGGTGGTCTATCCGGAAAAAGCAGCGGGCAGCCGCTAGGCGCCCCAGCCGGCCTCGGTGCGGGTATAATGAGTTGAACCCACCCAGCGCTTCTCGTGTCCTGCCTCTCGTCTGCAAGTTCCTTCCCGCCCGCGATGCGTAGTCCCATGATCGCAATCATCGATTATCAGATGGGCAACTTGCGCAGCGTCCAAAAGGGTTTTGAAAAGGTCGGCCACGCCTCGACCATCACCTCAGATCCCGAGGTGCTGGCCCGGGCAGAAAAAATCGTGCTGCCCGGTGTGGGGGCGTTTGGGGATGCGATGGCCGAGATTCGGCGTCGCGAACTGGTTGCGCCGATTCGCGAGGCTGTCGAGCGAGGCAAACCCTTTTTGGGAATCTGCCTGGGCCTGCAACTGCTGTTTGAGGCCGGATACGAAGGCGGCACGCACGAAGGCCTCGGCATCTTGCCGGGCAAGGTCGTGCGCTTCGAGCTGCCCCACGGGTTCAAGGTGCCGCACATGGGCTGGAACAGCCTCTCCATGCGGCGGTCCGTGCCCCTGTTGGCCGGCTTGGATGGCGACACCTTTTGTTACTTCGTTCATTCCTATTACGTGGTGCCGCGCGACCGCGACGTGATCGCGGCCGAAACGGATTACGGCGGACCCTTCTGCTCGATGATCTGGCGCGACAATCTGTGCGCCACGCAGTTCCACCCCGAGAAAAGTCAGCGCGTCGGTTTGCAAATGCTCAAGAACTTCGCGGAGCTGTAGACGCGCTTATGCGTCGGTAGCTCGCTTGACTTCGGCTTCGACTGAAGCCTACGATTTCGACTGCCCCTTCCACCTCTTCGCTGCCCTCCTATCCGGCCCCGCTCCCATGGCCAAGATCATGCGTCAAGGCACTTTTCCTGAAATGGAAGGCCATGCGCCACAGACCGGCGACGCGCCATGCAAGAAGGCCGAGGCGGAAGGCGCAACGGCCATGCACGAGAAGCCCCAAGCAGCCGCCCAACTTCCGGTCGAACGGCCCCAACCACCACAAAGCTTGCGCGGGGCGCGGGTGTGGGTTGTGGATGCCAACTCGCTCATCTTTCAGGTTTTTCATGCGCTGCCGGAGATGAGCAGCCCGCGCGGCGAACCGGTCTCGGCCGTATTCGGCTTCGCGCGCGATATGTTGTATCTGCTCGAGGAAAAGCAGCCGACGCACCTGTTCGTGGCTTTTGACGGTTCGGAGCGCACCTTTCGCCACGACTTCTATGAACAGTACAAGGCGAACCGCACGTCGATGCCCGACGATCTCAGCCCGCAATATGGCCCGATCTGCCAGATGCTCGAGGCGCTCAACGTGGCGATGGTGGAGCTCGATAACTATGAGGCCGACGACCTGATGGCCACGATCGCCCACCAGGTCAACGAGCTGGAAGGCGAGTGTGTGTTGGTCACCGGCGACAAGGATGCCCGACAACTGATTACCGATCGTGTTTGGGTGTATAACGTTCGCAAGGACCAGATGTATGACGCGGCGGCCCTGAAGGCGGACTGGGGCGTTCGGCCGGAGCAAGTTGTGGACTTTCAGGCTCTGGTGGGTGATTCGGTCGATAACGTACCCGGCGTGCCCTTGGTTGGACCCAAAATTGCCGCCGAGTATCTACAGAAATACGAGACGCTCGATGGCCTTTACGAACACGTCCAGGAGCTACCCAAGGGCAAGCGGCGGGACAATCTGATTCAGTGGCGCGAGCAGGCGCTCGTGAGCCGTCGCCTGGTGCGCTTGGAACGCCACGTTCCTCTCGAGGTCGATTGGGAGGCAGCTCGCGTGCGCGGCGTCGACCGCGCCGGGTTAAATGAGCTCTTCACGTACCTGGGCTTCCATTCGCTCGCGCAAAAGTTTTCGGCGCTGCCCGAGCAAACGCGCGCGGAGCCCGCGGCGGGAACATATGAAGCCATCGACTCGCAAGAGCGGCTGGATTGGCTGATTGCCCAGCTGAGCCGGCAGGAGTCATTTGCGCTGTCGCTCGAAACCACGCACGTTTGGCCGCGATGGGCGCAGATCGTGGGCTATGCCTTCTCGTTTCGCGAAGCCGAGGCTTACTATGTGCCGGTGCGCGGGCCGGAAGGAACCTGTTGTTTTGATGGCGCGAAAGTCCTCGCTGCGTTGAGGCCGGTTTTAGAAAACCCGGCTATCGAAAAAGTCGGCCGTGACCTGAAATACGACATGGTGGTGCTGCGCGCGGCCGGCGTGCAGTTGGCGGGTGCGCGGTTTGACGACATGGTCGCTAGCTATTTGCTCGATGCCGGCGAGCGCAAGCATGCGCTCGATGAAACAGCCGAGCGATTTTTGAATCACAAGACCATGCCGCTGGCCGAGTTGATCGGCAGCGGAAAAAACCAAAAGGGCATCGCCGAAGTGCCGCTGGCGGACATCGCGCGCTATGCGGGCGAGCAGGCCGATATTGCGCTGCGCTTGCGGCCCATGCTCAGCGAGCGGCTCAAGCAATCGGAACTGGATAAGTTATTCGAAACCGTCGAGATGCCGCTGGTCGAGGTGCTTTCGGAAATCGAATCGACCGGCATCAAGATCGACGTCGCGCTGCTGGGGCGCTTGAGCGCTCGCTATGGGGAGCTGCTCGTCAAACTGGAAGCCGAGATCTACGAGCTCGCCGGCCGGCCTTTCAACATCGGCAGCCCCAAACAGCTACAGCAGATTCTGTTCGAAGAACACAATTTGCCAGTGCTCAAGCGCACGAAAAGTGGCGGCAGCACCGACGCGGACGTGCTCGAAGAGCTGGCCAGATTGCATCCGCTTCCCGCAAAGATCATGGAGTTCCGCCAATACGCGAAGCTCAAAAGCACGTATCTCGACGCCTTGCCGGCGCAGGTGCATCCGCAGACGGGGCGCGTCCACGCCACTTTCAACCAGACGGTCGCGGCTACGGGTCGCCTCAGTGCGCAAGACCCCAACTTGCAGAACATCCCCGTACGGGCAGAAACGGGCCGTGAAATTCGCGCGGCCTTTCTGCCAGGCCAGACGGGTTGGAAGCTCCTGGCGGCCGACTACTCGCAGATCGAGCTGCGCGTGCTGGCGCATTTCTCGCGAGATGCGACGCTCTGCGCCGCGTTTGAGCGCGACGAGGACATCCACGCTCGGGTCGCCAGCGAGGTCTACAACGTGCCGCTGGAGGCCGTGACGCCCGACATGCGGCGCAAGGCGAAAGCCGTGAACTTCGGGGTGATTTATGGGCAAAGCCCGTTCGGCTTGGCCAAGCAATTGGACATCGAAAAAACAGATGCGGCCCGGTTTATCGATGCTTACTTTGATCGCTATCAGGGGGTGGAAGAATTTCTGAATTCCGTACTGGAACAGTGCGCCCGGAGTGGCTATGTTAGTACCATCCTCGGCAGGCGGCGCGCGATTAGCGGCATTCGACGCGGTGCGACCCGCCAGCGAAACCTTCCTGAACGCACGGCGATCAACACGGTCATTCAAGGCTCCGCGGCCGACTTGATCAAGTTGGCCATGATCCGAATCCAGGCTCGATTGCGCGAAGACGGATCGTCCGCGCGCATGCTGCTGCAAATCCACGACGAACTGATTTTCGAAGTCCCTTCCGAACAACTCGACCACGCTCGGCGGATCGTGGTCGAACAAATGTCCAACGTCCTCGACTTGCGGGTGCCGCTTAAGGTCGACGTGAAAGCGGGAGACAACTGGGCCGATTGCCAGTCAATCGACTGACCGACACGCATGACAAGCGAGCAACCAGTGGTGATTGGCATCCTGGGTGGCGTCGCAAGTGGCAAAAGTGCGATCGCAAACGAATTCAAACGTCATGGAGCCGTTGTGCTGTCCGCCGACGATGCCGCGCACGAAGTGTTGCGGTTTGTAGAGATCAAGGCGCTAGCGCGCGAGCGTTGGGGTGACAGCATCTTCGGACCCGATGGCGAGATTGACCGGCCGGCGTTGGCGAAAATCGTGTTCGCGCCGCCGCCCGTGGGCGAGCAAGAAAGAGAGTTTTTGGAGGAGCTAACACACCCCAGGATCGGACAACTGCTGGCGGAGCGTCTGGAAGCGATTCGCGGTCAGAAAAACGTGCCCGCCATCGTGCTGGACGTGCCGCTGCTGTACGAAACTGGTTGGAACAAGTTTTGCAATGTTGTCGTTTACGTCGCTGCCGAAGAATCCGTGCGGCAAGCACGTGCCCGCTGCCGGGGGTGGTCGGCCGAAGAGGTTGCTCGTCGCGAGGCAACCCAAGCTACACTAGATGTCAAACGTGCAGCGGCCGACTTCGTGATCGACAACTCCGGATCGCTGGAAGTCTCGCGAGCTCAGATTGATCAATTTTGGACAGATGTGATAGCCTGCCACCATTCGTGAGCATCAGCCGCTCGAAAGCCACCTTAGAATTTCAACACCCCTTCGTTCGTTCTCTCGTCCTATTTCCCGTTTCCAAGTCCGTTCACCCGCCGCTCGACACCTTCCGCGTGTCGGCACATGACGTTTCACGGAGCATTTCCTGCCATGGCAGAGACCAAGAGCACCGGACCTCGCAAGCCGCCTTTTTCCACGAAGCCTCCCGTCGGCACAGCCGACTACGGCCGCACAGACGGTGAGCCGCTGAGCCTGGCCGAAGAGTTGGCCGACGAGGCCGCCCATTTCGGCGACGAAACCCACGACCGCTACGAGCAAATCAAGCAGGGCGACATCCACATCGCCGAGCTGCAGCGGATGACGATGCCGCAGTTGATCGAACAGGCCCGCTCGGAAAATCTGTCGGAAATCACCGGCATCAAGAAACAGGACCTGATCTTCAAGATCCTGAAGGAGCGGGTCAAACTCAACGGCCTGATGTTCGGAGAGGGGACGCTCGAGATTCTGCCGGACGGCTTTGGTTTTTTACGCAGCCCCGACTACCACTACCTGTCTTGCCCTGACGATATCTACGTGTCACCGAGCCAGATTCGCCGCTTTGGTCTGCGCACGGGCGCGACCGTCTCGGGGCAAATTCGGCCACCCAAGGAAAACGAGCGTTACTTTGCGCTCTTGCGCGTGGAGGCGATCAACTACCAGGACCCGAACCAGCTTTCGGAAAAAGTCTTTTTCGATGACCTCACGCCCTTGCACCCTGACAAGCGCGTCGTGCTGGAGTGCTCGGCCGAGGAGGTCGCGATGCGCGTGGTCGATTTGATCGTGCCGATCGGCTTTGGCCAGCGCGGCTTGATCGTCAGTCCGCCCCGCGCCGGCAAAACCATCTTGCTGCAGAAAATGGCCAAGAGCGTGCTCATCAATCATCCGGAAGTGTACGTGATCATGCTGCTGATCGACGAGCGCCCGGAAGAAGTGACGGACATGGAGCGGCAGGTCAAAGGGCCGAATTGCGAGGTGATCAGCTCCACCTTTGACGAGCCGGCTTCGCGGCACATCCAGGTCTCTGAAATGGTTATCGAAAAAGCCAAGCGGATGGTCGAATATGGTTATGACGTGATCATTTTCCTCGATTCGATCACGCGCTTGGCGCGGGCATGGAACTCAGAGTGCCCTCACTCGGGCAAGATTCTGTCGGGCGGCG
>DATJEN010000070.1:0-16868 GCA_035496575.1 Pirellulales bacterium | reverse complement strand
GTCGATAAACTCCCCAAGTTCGCGACAGAAGAGATGCCGCCAGCCGAGATTGATGTGGCGGTCGAGGCTCGCCGCCTTGTACTGCGTGAGGATCAGGATCTTGCGAACCCGACTGTTCAGGCAGTTGGAGAGCGTGAAGTCGATGATGCGATAGCAGCCACCGAACGGTACGGCTGGTTTTGCGCGATCGCGCGTGAGGGGTTCGAGGCGCTCCCCTTTGCCGCCCGCCAGAATCACGGCCAAGACATTTTCCATGTATGCCCCTCAAAGTGACTGCACCGCGCGAATGATGACCTTAAGCCACTTATCTTATCCGCTGGCAAAAAGCCCCTAAAGGGGAATTGGCTCGATGTCACCCGCCGCCGCACCTACGCGGCCGTCGGCGCATCGGGCTGGGGAATGGCTGCCGCGCGATCCACCCATTCGCGATGCCACAGTTCCAAAAACAGCAGGGCCCAAAGCCGGTGGCTGTGGTCGAAGTGGCCGGCAGCGTGCTCGTTGATCAGCCGTTCGACCGCTTGTGGGCGAAAGTAGCCCCGGCCAAGCGAGCGCGGATCGAGCAAGATGGCCCTCACGTACGCGGTGAGCTCGCCACGGAACCAGTGCTCGAGAGGCACGCCGAAACCCATCTTGGGCCGCCGCGTGACGCTCGGCGGCAAGAGCTCGGGAAAAGCCTCGCGAAGAATCCGCTTGCCGCGGCCCCGGTACAGCTTGTAGTCGATGGGCATCCGCGCGGCGAGCTCGACCAGGCGATAGTCGAGTAGCGGCGCGCGGCACTCCAGGCCGTTGGCCATGGAGGCGATATCGACCTTGGTCATCAGGTCGCACGGCAGATAAGTGACTAAATCGGCCAGGCTCGCCCGAGTGACTGGATCGCGATTTGGAGTCGCGCGGAAAGCAGCCTCGAGAAAATCAAACGGATCGCTGTCGGCTACAGCCGCGGCCATCCGTTCGTCGTATAAACTCGCGCGCCGCGATTCATTGAACACCGACACCCACTCCAGATAGCGCCGGGTCGGGCTGAAACTCAAAGCTTCCGCCAATCGGCCCATGCGGCGCAGGATCGACTTTTGCCGAGCGCGGCCAGCGGGGGTTTGCCAGACGCGCGACGAGGCCAGCCGCCGCATCCAAGATGGCAGCCGATCGAATCGCTCGGCCATTTGAACGGCCCGGTAGCGCAAATATCCGGCGAACAGCTCGTCGCCGCCATCGCCCGAGAGAGCCACTTTCACGTGTTCGCGCGTGAGCTTCGACACGAAATACGTGGGCAGCGCCGAACTATCGGCAAACGGCTCGTCGTAATACCAGGCCAGCTTTTCCAGGACATCGAAACTTTCTGGATCGACGCGGAACTCATGGTGCTGGGTGCCCAACCGCGTGGCAACTTCACGCGCGGCCGCCGTTTCGTCGTATTCGGGCACCGGAAAGCCGATCGAAAAAGTCTTCACGGGCTCCGAGGCCAGTCGCTGCATCAAGCCGACCACGAGCGAGGAGTCAACGCCGCCGGACAGGAACGCGCCCAAGGGCACGTCCGCCTCGAGGCGTAAGCGAACGGCCGAGGTGACCAGCGCGCGAGTCTCCTCGGCATAATCGGCCATCGGGCGATGCACTTCGCGATCAAAATCGGGCGACCAATATCGCGCGACGCTCCACTTGCCATTTTCGAACACGCCGTAGTGGGCCGGCGGCAATTTCGAAAAGCCCTGAAATATCGTGCGCGGATGCGGCACGTATTGATACGTCAGGTATTCATCGAGCGACTGCAGGTCGATGTCTCGCCGAATGCCGGGTATGGCCAGCAGGCTTTTTAGCTCGCTCGCGAACGATAGCCGGTCATCCTCGTGACAATAATAGAGCGGCTTTTTTCCGATCCGGTCGCGCGCAAGAACCAGCCGCCGATTGCGGCTGTCCCAGATCGCTAGCGCGAACATACCGTTTAGCTGTCCAGGGAAATTAAGTCCATCCTCTTCGTAGAGATGGACGATTGCCTCAGTGTCACTGGCGGTGGCGAAGCGGTGTCCTCTTGCTTCCAGGCGGCCGCGCAGCTCGCGGTGGTTGTAGATCTCTCCGTTGAAGACTATCCACACCGTGCCGTCTTCGTTCGACAGGGGTTGATGCCCGCCGGCGAGGTCGATGATCGACAGTCGGCGGTGACCGAGCGCCACGCCGACGCTCGAGCCGTTTTGGCCGAGAGAACGATAATACTGTCCGGCGTCATCCGGTCCGCGGTGCGCAACGAGCGAAATCATGCGCGCAAGCACGTCGGGCGCGATCGCGCTGGCAGGATCGGTCCAGATGGCTCCCGTGATTCCGCACATCAGCTAGTCGCCAGGAAGGACATGAAACGGGCTGCGCCGCTCGCGGGAGCGGTCTTCAGCCCAACAGTTCACGGTACAACGCGACGTGTTTCTGAACCATGGTTTCGATAGAAAATTGCGAGACGACCCGCTGGCAGCCGGCTTCGCCGAGACGGCGGCCCAACTCGGGGTCTTCCAGGATTTTGTAAGCACAGCGGGCCAAACCGGCCCGGTCTCCCACCTGCACCAGAAAACCGGTCTGGCCATGCACGACGAGCTCGCGATTGCCTGGAATATCCGTGGCCACAACCGGAACGGCACAAACCATGGCTTCCATGATGGCATTCGACAGTCCTTCGAATGAACTGGCCAGCAACAACAGATCGAAGTGGGGCATCAAGCGCGGCACGTCATTGCGGGCGCCCAGGAAACGCACCTTGTCTTCGATGTTGATGTGCTCGCGAAACCGCTCCAAGTCTTTTCGTTGCGGACCATCGCCGATGATCAGCAAGTGCGTGTTATCGTGAACGACCTTCAGCAAGTCGGTGGCCCAGATCAAATCCTTGACGCGCTTTTGCGGCCACAAGCGCCCAACAGCCCCCATCAGCCGCGCATTTTCGGGCAACTCGAACTTCGCCAACAGCTCCGCCCGGCCAAGTGAGCGGTCGCAATCGGGCGAGATGCCATTGTGGATGAGCCGCAGCTTGTCGGGAGGGATGCCATTTTCGGCATAGAAATCCTGAACGCCCCGGCTATTGACGATAATCGCGTCGGTACGCCGCGCAAGCCTGCGATCGATGGCGAGTTGATAGGGTGCTTTCCAGGAGTCCACGCAGCGTTCGCTGGCCACGATCTTCGGAACACCTGCCGAGATCGCAGCCGCCCTGCCATAGGCATTGGCCGTGAACATCCAGGTCTGCGCAAGATCAGGCTTGAGCTCGCGGAGGTAGCGCCGCAGACGCATCCACGAAAGAGGGTCGAACTTGAAATGCTTGCCGATCACGGTAACGGGGATGCCGGACCGCTCGAGCTCGCCTGCCAGTTCGCCTGACTGGCTGATCGCGCACACGTGCACGTCGAACTCGTCGCGCGGCAGATGTTGCGCCAGCAGCACGAGCTGCTTCTCGGCGCCGCCCCGCCCGAGCGTGGGAACGACGTGCACAATCCGCCGCTTCACGGGCGCGCTCCCGGTATCAGATCGTCCGGCTCGAGCACGGCTACATAGGGCAAGTGCCGATAGCGATCCTGATAGTCGAGCCCATATCCAACGACGAATCCATCCGGGATTTCGAAGGCCACGTAGTCGGGCCGAAAACGGGTCGCCTGCCGACCTGATTTCAGCAGCAGCACGGCGGTTCGGATCGAGCGCGGTTCGAGCGCGCGCACTTCATCGACCACCGCCGTCAAGGTGCGGCCCGTGTCGAAAATGTCATCCACCAACAACACGTCCTCGTTTTTCATGTCGGGCAGCATGCCGCGATCGATGTCGAGCGCGCCGGGCAGAGTCGCGGCGCCGCGGTAACTTCGCGTTTGAATCACACCCACCCGCAGCGGCAGGTCCAAGAGGCGGATCAGGTCGGCCAGCAAAACCAGGCTTCCGGTCAAGACACCTACCACGGTCAGCGGCCGCCCACCGTAACGCCGGGCAACCTCGGCGGCCAGCCGGCTGACGCCTTCACGAATCTGTTCTTCGCTCAGCAGTTGCTTCACAACTAGTTTATTGGCGTCAGCGGCGAACACGAATACCGGGCGAACTTCCGAATTTCCACTCCTGGCTTGTGCCGCAGGCATTCTAGATGCAGGTCGCGATGCCGAATAGCCGAGCGCGCCGGTGCGAAATTCGCAAAATTGGCCTGATTGTGGTGTTTGGTTGGCAGGCCCCGCGTAGACGCGCCTTCTACAGGCAAATTATATTTGAATCTATAGGCGCAGGGCCCGTGACCAGGCCGCAGCTCGGCTAAATCGCGGGTGAGAAATCGGAATGGGGGCGTTCGGGTGCAAGCCAGACTTGTCGTGATTGCCGGCGAGCCCGATGCAACGGCTTACGATCTCCACCTGCCCGCTGTGGTCGGACGCAGCCGCAGTGCCGACGTGACGCTCGTTCACTCGCTCGTGAGTCGTCAGCATTGCGAGCTCTTCGAGTCCAACCAGATGCTCATGGTCCGCGACCTGGGATCCCGCAACGGGACGTTTGTCGGCGATCAGCGGATCGCGGACGAGCCCATACCCATCAAGCCCGGGGACGTGTTGACGGTGGGCGGAGTCACGCTGCGCGCGGAGTACGCCGCATCCTCGGGCCCGGAAAACGGCGCGCAGCCGCCCGAGCAAACGAAGCGTCAACGCACATCGACCGACGAGGACCCGGATTTAACCGTGCGCGAAGGCGATCCGCCCAATTGATCTCCATGCTGCCGAGCGAAATCGAGCGTGGGTTGCGGCTCGTTGCGCGCGAGGCTCATAATACCGGGCAATTCTGTCGTCGTTGACGCGAAATCGACCTGGGTCCTTTTAGCCGCGGAGTCCATTATGCGCGGACTAGTTTTGCTCGTGGCATTGCTTGCGGCCTCAATCGTGCGAGCCGAGCCACAGCCCGCGCCGCAGGACGAGCCGAAACCGCCCGCGCGCACGAACCGGTTGGCGAAGGAAACGAGCCCTTACCTGTTGCTGCATGCGCACAATCCCGTCGATTGGTACCCGTGGGGCGAGGAAGCACTGGCCAAGGCCAGACAGGAAAAGAAGCTGATCTTTCTGTCGATCGGCTACTCGAGCTGCTACTGGTGCCACGTGATGGAGCGCGAGTCCTTTATGGACGACCAGATTGCCGAGCGGTTGAACCAGAATTTCGTGTGCATCAAGGTCGATCGCGAAGAGCGGCCGGACCTGGACGAGATCTACATGCAAGCTTTGCGTGTCTACATGCAATTGATCGGCTCGAAGCAAGGAGGCGGCTGGCCGTTGTCGATGTTTTTGACGCCGGACGCGAAGCCCCTGATGGGCGGCACCTACTTTCCGCCGCGGGATGTGGAGGGGCGGCTGGGCTTTCTGACCGTGATCGACCGCGTGCGCGAGGCGTGGAACTCCGACTCCGAGAAATGGCAAAAAACAGGCGACTCGCTCGCCAATTATGTTGCCGACAGCCTCAGGCAAAGGCCTATCTTGCGCGTGGTGAAGCTCAATCAGGAGCTGGTGGATTCGGTCCTGCGAGCTCTCGTCGCGCAGTACGACACCGTTCACGCAGGTTTTGGTTTTGATCCCGCCAGTCCCGATCGAGCCAAGTTCCCCGAGCCGCCAAACCTGCACTTTCTGCTCGATTATGCGCGCCGGCACAAATCGGAGACAGCCCGCAAGATGGCCTATCAGACGCTGGAGCGCGTGTCGCTGGGCGGGATCCGCGACCACGTCGGCGGAGGGTTCCACCGCTATAGCACTGATCGTTTGTGGCGCGTGCCGCACTTCGAAAAAATGCTGTACGACAACGCCCAGCTCGCGCGAGTTTACGCGCAGGCCTACGAGCTGACGCCGCGCGAGGACTTCAAGCGGGCGGCCGACGAGACGCTGGAGTTTATGTTGCGCGAGATGACGGACGCCAGCGGCGGCTTCTATTCGGCCATTGATGCGGAAACCGATTCAAAAGAAGGCCGCTATTACGTATGGACGTGCGAGGAAGTCAAAGCCGTGCTCGAGCCGACCGAGTATGAGTTGTTCGCCGCGGTATATGGCCTGCTTGGCGAACCGAACTTCGAAGAGCGATATATCCCCCTGCTGTCCCGCACGCTTGCCGAAACGGCAAAGGAACGAAAAACGAGCGAATCGGAACTGGACGAACGGTTGCGCCCCGTCCACGCAAAGCTCCTGGCCGCGCGCGGCAAGCGCGCCCGTCCACTCACCGATACCAAGGTGCTCGCGGGCTGGAACGGGCTCGCGATTCGAGGTTTCGCCGATTGTGGGCGAGTCTTCAAAAACGAGCGCTATGTCACAGCGGCAACGCGCGCCGCCGACTTTGTCTTGAAATCGATGCGCGATAACGAGGGCCGCCTGCTGCGCGTGTATGCCGGCTCGCAGGCAAAGACGTTAGGTTACCTGGATGACCATGCATTCCTGGTGGACGGGCTGATCGCCCTCCATCAGGCAACCGGCGAGACTCGCTGGCTCGAAGCAGCCGGCGAGCTAACCGACCGACAACTGGATTTGTTTTGGGACGAGCGCGTGGGCGGATTCTTTTACACCTCGAAGCTGCACGAACAACTGATCGCCCGCAGCAAGCTTGCCGCCGACAACGTCACGCCCTCGGGCAATTCGGTCGCGGCGGCCAATCTGCTTTACCTGGCCCAGGCGCTCGACAAGCCCGATTATCAGGCGCGCGCGGAGAAATGCGTGCAGGCGGCGGCGCCCATCCTGGAAGAGAACCCGGCGGCCGCGGTCGAGCTGGCCGTCAGCGTGGCCACGCTCGTAGAACATGCCAGGCGGTCCGCCCAGCCCGCGGCCAAGTAGCCGAGACTCGAACGTGCTGCTATTCAAAAAAAAATATCAGCTGGCGATTCGAGCGCGCGAGAAAACGCAAACCATCCGGCTGTGGAAGGTGTGCCGCATGCGCGCCGGCCAGCGCAGCTACATCCCAGGCGCAGGATACATTCGAGTCCTGTCGGTCGATCCCGTCGAGGTCGACAGTCTCACCGACGCGGATGCCGTCCCGGACGGGTTTGCCACGGCCGAGGAACTGCGGCGCGAGCTGAACACGTTGTATGCCGCGGAGCTGGCCGGCTATCGAGCCTACCGCATTCGCTTCGAGCTGTTTTCGGATGAAGAACAGGCGGCCGCCATTGCCGAACGCAAGGCCAAGAAGGCGGCTCGCGCCACCGCGGACGCGGCGGCTAAGGGTTGAGCAGTCGATCCAGGCCGCCCACGATCGTGCCGGGATCCTCGGCCACCCAGAAGGCAAGCGCCGCGAGGATGCCCAGGCCCCATGCCACGAGCCACAAGCCGTGCGGCCGGATGGTCGAGTGTGTTTCGGCCAGCCGCTCACGCAAACCTGCTTCCAGCCGACGCCAGCCGCTAAAACTCTGCTCATCGCCCGTGGCAACGAGCGAGGCATTCGAAAAGGGCGAAAAACTATCGAGCTGCAAGTGTACGTGCGCAAGCGGCATGCTGAGCGCCTTGCCGGCCCAAGCCGCATCGGCATCCAGCAGCCGGGCCACGTCATCGAGCGCGGCGCGCAGGTCGTCGTGCGACACGTTGTAGATCACGAGCCTTGGCCGGCTGAGAAGAATCGCCAGCACCAGACACAACAGGTAAAAGCTCACCAACAGCAACCATACCAACTGCCCAAACCAGCTCGCCGCCTGCTGCGGCATGAAGAGCTGCATCGGTCCCACGATCGCCAGGCCCAGCAGGGCCAGGCCGAGCGATATTGTCTCGCGCGTGCCGGTCACCACCAGCGGCCTTCCCGAGAGGTTGATCGCTCCCAGCGCGATCAAATAAATGGCGATGGGCCCGAACGCCAAGCAGGCCGAAAACGTATCCATCGAACCAATAACTCCACTTTACGGGAGCGTCGCGAGAATTCTATTTTTGCACGACGCGCTTCAACCATTCCTCGATGACCCAGCCCACCTTCGCCAGCGACAGTGCCGAACATCGGTTGGGCAGATCGGCCCGGGTATGCCACGCCGGATAATTGAAGTCGATCACGTCGCAGCATGGGATCTTGCCGATCTCGTGCAACCTCACATGATCGTCGAGCACGTCGACGCGTCTATTGAGCACGAACTCGCGCACGCCAAGCCGCCGAGCCGTGTCCCAAATGGCTTCGACCAGCGGCCGCGTGTCGGGCCAACTCATGCTGTGACGATCAGGACAGATCAATAAATCGCTGTCGCCAACCAGGTCCAAGAGCACGCCCCAGCGATAACGAAACGGCGGCGGTTTTTGGGCGTACTCCGTGGCAAAAAACTCGGATCCAACGAAATAGGGATCGCGGCGATCCTGGAAAATGAATTCCTCGGCGTCGAAAAACACGAAATCGACTCCCAACCGGCCCTCCAACTGCCGCATCGAGTGGCCCAGTTCCATCAACAGCGCGGTTCCACTGGCGCCATCGTTGGCGCCTAGGAACAACCCGCGCGGGTCCTGCAGATCCTGATCGGGATACGGCCGCGTGTCGTAATGTGTGCACAGCAAGATTCGCTCGCGGCGTTCCGGATGCCACTCGACGATCAAGTTCGCCATCGAGACGGGCTGGCCCGTTTCCGGATGGCGGATGCGAAATTTCTGCAGCCGCGGCTTTCCGCCCAGTTTCGTAAAATGCGAGACGAGCAACTCTTGCTGCGCTTTCATGCCGTCCGAGCCGCTGACGCGTGGTCCCAGCGCGCACAGCTCGTTCAGATAGTCGAAGGCTCGCTGACCGTCGAACGGAATGTCGGCCAGCGTGAGGCGGCTTTTGGCGGGCGGGGCCGCGCCATCGCTCGATCTCGGCCCGCCCGAAAAAAGCAAATAGCCCACCAGCAAGCAACTGCCCCCGATGGACAGCGCCAACAGCATCGTCTGGCCCGAGGGAGCGGTGATTCGTGAAGCGGCTGCCATGCAAGCTATTCTAGCGCTCGCGCGGCGCGGGGCCTAGATCGATCACCGCCGGCACGTGCGGCGGCGGTTGTGGCTCGATCGCGAGCGCTTTAGAATTCGCCGGTAAATACACGTCAGCCGTCCACCTCACGAACATTGCTTCCGCATGATCGACGTCCAACAAATCACCGCATTGCAAGAACGCACGGTGGCCCTGTGGCATACGGCTGAGGTTCGCAACGAGGAAAGTGGATTCCTCGGCCTCGTTTGCCAGCAGCATATGTACAACTATTTGCTGTGGCACGAGGAGGATATTGCCCGCAGCCCCGACGTGGGCGACGAGCGCATCGCCGCGGTCAAGCGTGCCATCGACCGCTACAACCAGCAGCGGAACGATGCCATCGAAAAGGTCGATGGCTATCTGATGAACGAGGTGGCGGCGCGCAAGGTGGTCGTCGCCCCCGATGCTCGGCAGAACACGGAAACGCCTGGCACCGCCATCGACCGACTTTCGATCCTGGCGCTGCGGCGCTATCACATGCAGGAACAGGCGGACCGTGCGGACGCCGCGCCGGAGCACCGCGCCAAAGTGCGCGACCGGCTTGTGATCCTGGCCGAGCAGCACGCCGACCTGTCGCGCTCGCTGGCCGAGCTATTGGACGACATCTTCGCGGGCCGCAAACGGATGAAGGTGTATTTCCAATTCAAGATGTACAACGACCCGACGCTGAACCCGTATTTGTACAAGGCGGGGGGCGGCGCGGCTGGCTAAGCGGATTGCCGCACCACCGTGCCGCGCGCGAGCAATTGAGCGCAGGCTGTCGAGACATCGTCAACAGTGATCGCACGCATCGCCTCGTCGCTGGCCGTGCGCCGCGCGCGGCTCGAGCCGTTGAGCCGCATTTTCTGTAGCACGATGTGTCCCGGTCCATAAGGCCCGTTGCGCTCGCCCGGGGATGGTCCAAAGAGTGCCACGCACGGCGTGCCAACCGCCGCGGCCAGATGCATGGGTCCCGTGTCCGATCCCAGAAAAAGCGCCGCTCGCTCGGTCAGCGCCGCCAGTTCGCTGAGGCTGGTGGGGGGTGCAATCCGCGCGAACCCGCCTGAGCCCGCCACGATCTGCTGGGCCCAGCGATGTTCCTGCTCACCGGCCCACACGACGAGCGAGCCGACCGCGTGCCGCTTGCCGAGTTCGTGCGCGACCGCCGCATAGCGTTCGCTCGGCCACAGCTTCGAGGGCCAGCCCGCCCCAGGATTGATCAATACAATTCGGCCGTCGAGGCGCGCGTCCTCCAGCATCGAGCGCGCCGCGTCGCGGGCGGAAGGGTCGCCTTGCAGGCCAAACACAACTTTCCGCGGCTCGATTGCGATCGCGCGGAGCAGCTCCAGATTTCGGTCGACCACGTGTGTGCCACTCGGCAGCACCAGTTCAATATTGAACCAGCGGCTGATTTCGCGTCCGTCTTGGCCGGCAAACCCGATGCGCCGCGGCGCGCCCGAGAGCCACGCGGCCGCGGCGCTTTTGGTCAGCCCCTGCAGGTCGATGGCGATGTCGAACCGCAGTTCGCGCAAGCGTCGTCGCAAGTTCCAGACGGCGCTCGGTTTCTTCAACCATCCGCGCGGCACTGAGATGATCTCGTCGAGGGCCGGGTGGTTGCGCAAAAGCTCGCTCGTGCGACCTTCCACAACCCAAGCCAAATAAGCCTGCGGCAGCGCCTCGCGCAGCGCAGACAGCACCGGCAATCCGTGCAGGACATCGCCGATGGCGCTGAGCCGAACAATCAAAATGCGGGGGGAGATGTGCGCCGCCATGCTGCCAGTTGCTCGCGAGACGATGCCTGGAAGGCGCGAATCTTACCCCGTCGAGCGAGTTGGCCCCAATAGCATTCGCCCTTAGCGAAAGCCAACCGCGCGCAAGGCGATCCAGTCGGTGACGCGCGGCGCGACAATCCGACCCCAGCGAGCCCACGCCGAGCGTTGCGACGTCAAGAGCAGCCGACGGCGCCGCGCCATGGCCTTTGCCATCCGCCGGGCACATTTCTCGGCGGACAGCAAGTTGCTTTGATCGAGAGGGCTCTCCTGGATGGGTTGACCATCGGGACCCGCCGCGCGCGGAAGGATCTCCGATTGCACGAAGTCGGGCGCCAACACGGTGACGTCGACTCCCGTGCCTTGCAGTTCGATGCGTAGCGAATCGAAAAAGCCAAGCATGGCATGTTTGCTGGCCGCGTAGCCGGTCAACAGCGGCACGCCGATCAGCCCAGCTAAACTGGAGGTCGCCACGACGAGGCCTTTCGACCGCTTCAGATGCGGTAGCGCATGATGGGTACAGTACACCGATCCGAAATAATTCACGCGCATGAGATCTTCCATCACGCGCATCTCCGTGAGCTCGTCAAAGCGGCACCACATGGCGCGGCCCGCGTTGTTGATCAACACGTCAAGGCCGCCGAAACGTTCGACCGCGCGGTCAACCAGCGCGCGGCAGTGCTCGTAATCGGAAACATCGGTGGGCACGATCAAGGCCTGTGCGCCGCGGGCCCGACATTCGGCAGCGACTGCTTCGAGCCGGGTCGCGTCGCGCGCCGCCAGCACCAGGCGCGCATGCTGCATGGCCAGTTCCAACGCCAGCGCCCGGCCGATGCCCGATGAGGCCCCGGTCAGCACGATCGCCTTCCCGTCGAAGTGGGGCATGCAGTGCTCGCGGCTGGAAAGGCGGCGCGGTTTCAAACGCGCTTGCTGAGCTTGTCGGTCAGTCGCGCCAGTGCGGTGCTGTGGTCCGCGGGATCGAGCTTAACCTGAATCAGGCTCACCCCGCTCGTGTCGGCCCAAGCCTGGTCGAGCGCGGCATCGAATTCCTTCTCGCTCGTCACGCGGTAACCCGTGCCTCCGCCATATACCTCTGGCAGGCGGTCGTAGGCCCAAGGCTGAATGTCATTGAAGGCGAAGTGGCCGGGATGCAGGAATCGCTCGGTGCCATAGCCGCCGTTGTCGAGCACGATCACGATCGTCGGCAGCTTGCGGCGAATCAGCGACGAGAGCTCCGCGCCCGTCATCTGGAACGCGCCATCCCCGACGATCACCACCGCGCGCAGATCAGGCCGGGCCACCTGCGCGCCCAGCGCCGCGGGAATTGAAAAACCCATCGAGGTGTAGTACGCAGGGCTGATGAACTCGGTCCGTCCGCGAATCACGAGCTCGGTGGCGGCAAACAACGCATCGCCGATATCGGCGATGACAATCGTTTCGTCATCCAGTTGTTCGTTCAGGCGGGCCATCAACCTCGAGATGCGAATGGGCTCGTCTGGCGCGAGTACGAATTTTTCGCTGGCCAGATTTTGGATCTTGGGGATGGGCCGCCGCGGGGGCAGCGGGCGGCGGGCCGCCAGCTCGCGCATGAAATCGGAAAGCAGCACGTTGTGAAAATGATGATGCCGGATGCGCAGTTGTTCGCTGGTTGCATAGATGCATTTGCCTGGGTCGAGGTTGGCTGTGTAGATGCCCAGGTTGATGTCGGTCATGAACGTGCCCAGTAGCAGCAGGCAATCGCTCTGCTCGACGAATCGTGTAACCTCGCTATTGCCCATCGCGCCTTCGTACAGGCCGACGAACAGCGGATGCACCTCGGGGATGATGCTCTTGCCGAGCATGGTGGTGGTGATGGGGATCTGCGAGCCTTCGGCCAACGCCAACAAGTCGTCTTGCAGCCCGAAGCGGTGAATTTCAACTCCACCCACGATGGCCGGCCGCTGACACGTGTTGAGCCAACGCTCAGCTTCGGCTACGGCTTCGGCCAAAACTTCGGGATCACTTACTAACTGGGTCTGCTCGAAGCGATGGGGCATCTCGGGCACGACGCCCACCATGTCGCGCGGAATCTCGATATAGACCGGCCGCTTGTAACGCGCTGCCGCATGTAGCACGCGATCGATCTCGTGGAACGCGATCAGCGGATCGTTGAGCTCGGTGCAAGCGATGCACAGTTTTTCAAACACGTCGAACTGCGTGCGGAAGTCGCGCACGCGGTGGTGGAGTAGCGGATTATTGTGCCGCTCTTTGAGGCCCGGCGAACCGGTAATCACGACGACCGGCGATTTTTCGGCGTACGCCCCCGCGACCGAATTGCACAAGCTGAGCCCGCCCACGCAGTAGGTCACGCAAGCCGCGCCCATGCCGTGCACCCGCGCATAAGCGTCGGCCGCGAATCCCGCGCAATCTTCGCGCGTGGTGGTCACGATCTCGAGCGGGCTGCGGTCGAGCATCGAATAGAACTGCAGGATGTAGTCGCCTGGAATCCCGAACACGTGGCCGATGCCATAGTCTTGCAGCCGGCGAATCAGGTATTCGCCGATCGACAAGCCGGTGACGTGCTGCGGGACCGCCTCGAGACTGGTGTCGCGGTTGAGTTCGATTTGAGCCATGCGGAGTTCCTGGTGCTCTTGGACGGCCGCGCGCCGCGGTCGTCATCGCGCCGTCGTGGCCGCAAACGCGCGTGCGGATTATGGCCGAATCCGAAAACCCGAACAATTTCGGTTTCGCCGTTGAATTCTATGCCACAGGCAATCGGCGGGCGCGCGCCGCGGCCAGCCAACATGCAAACCGCGAGCCTTTTTCACCTGCGCACGCGCAAGCCTCGCGCAAACGGCTTTCAAGACTTGCGCCGTCGCCGGGATTGCCCCCACAGCAACAGCATCCACACACCCAAAAAAATGCCGACCGATGCCAGCACAATCAGTGGCCGCCACGGGTTGCGATTATAGAGATACGCGCCGATGGCGATGTACAGGCCCCACACCGCGAGCGCACCCATAATCAGGGCGAGCAGCTTGGTCGGCGAGAGTGGTTGTTGGGACATGGATGGGCTGATTATACGGCAACAAGCTGATAAGCGGTCGGGCACGAACAAAAAGTGTCGGCCATGCGCAGCACGGACTGCCCGCAAGAATGGTCGCCTGGCCGGATGCTATCCGGCTGCCTAGCCCTGCCGTTGCGCCGCCGGGTAGAATGGCTGGTTGCCCTAAAGATCGGCTTCGATCTGTGCGGCGCATTCAGTTAAACATTCCCTTCGTATGTTATCGACCCCCGCTATAGCAGGCACAGGCCTGCCGATTGTCGACGAGCCCACCGTGCCGCAGCCCGCTCGTGCGCGCGCCGCGACGCCGCCCTTGCCGCTCACGCGCGAAGAGATGCTGGCCCGCGGCTGGGACGAAGTCGACGTCGTGTTCGTGACCGGCGACGCCTATGTCGATCACCCCAGCTTCGCGATGGCGCTCTTGGGCCGGTTGTTGGAAAGCGAGGGTTTTCGGGTTGCCATCCTCAGCCAGCCCGACTGGAAGAACTGCCAGGCTTGGCGCACGTTTGGCCGCCCGCGGCTGTTCTTCGCCATCAGCGCCGGCAACATGGACTCGATGATCAACCACTACACGGCCAACCGCAAAGTGCGCAACGACGACGCGTACAGCCCGGGCGGGCAGATCGGGCGGCGGCCGGATCGCGCGACGCTGGCCTATTGTCAGCGCGCCCGAGAGGCGTACCGCGGCGTGAGCGTGATTGCCGGGGGCGTGGAGGCCAGCCTGCGGCGGCTGGCTCATTACGACTATTGGAGCGACAAGGTCCGCCGCTCGATCCTGATGGACTGTAAGGCCGACCTGTTGGTCTTCGGAATGGGCGAACGCGGCATCATCGAGATCGCGCATCGCATGAAAGCCGGCCAGGGCGTTCGCGACTTGCGCGATATGCGCGGCGTGGCTTATCGGCTGGGCGCAAGAGAGCAGCCGCCCACGGAGGACACGATTCGGCTGCCCAGCTACGAGCAGGTGGCCGCCGACAAGTGGGCCTTCGCCGAGATGACCAAGATCTCGCACAACGAGACGAATCCGTACAACGCGCGGCGGCTCGCGCAGTTTCACGACCGCGAGTGCGTGGTCACCAATCCGCCCGCCCTGCCCCTTTCACAGGCGGAGATGGATCGCGTGTATGGGCTGCCGTTTACGCGCAAGCCTCACCCAGCCTATCGCGGCCAGCCGATTCCGGCTTACGAAGTGGTGAAGGACTCGGTGCAGATCATGCGCGGCTGCTTCGGCGGCTGCACGTTCTGCTCGATCACGGCCCACGAGGGGCGCATTATTCAAAGCCGCAGCCAGCAATCGGTTTTGGGCGAGATCAACAAGATGGCGGCCGACCCCGACTTCAAAGGGGTCGTGAGCGACATTGGCGGACCGACGGCCAACATGTACGAAATGCGCTGCACGCGCCCCGAAGTGGAGGCCAAGTGCCGGCGGCTGAGCTGCGTGCATCCCACCGTATGCAAGCTGTTGGGCACCGATCATGGTCCCTTGGTCCAACTAATGCGCGCCGCGCGCGAACAGCCGGGAGTAAAGAAAGTGCTGGTTGCCTCGGGCATCCGCATGGACCTCGCGCGACGGAGTCCCGAGTACATGCGCGAGCTGGCAACACACCACGTGGGCGGGCACTTGAAAGTCGCGCCTGAGCACACCGATCCGGAAGTGCTCGCGCTCATGAAAAAGCCGGCGGCCGATGACTTCACGCGGTTTGACGACGCATTCAAGCAAGCCTCCCAGCGGGCCGGCAAGCGCCAGTATCTGGTGCCGTACTTCATTGCCAGCCATCCGGGCAGCACGCTGGACTCGATGATCGACCTGGCTCTTTTCCTCAAACGCAACCATTACAAGCCCGACCAGGTGCAGGATTTCATCCCCAGCCCATTCGACATCGCGGCCTGCATGTACCACACGGGTCTTGATCCGTTTACAAAAAAGCCGGTGTACATCGCCAAGCACCTGCGCGATCGCAAGCTGCAGCGGGCACTCATGCAGTTTTTCAAGCCAGAGAATTATTTCGAGGTGCGCCGGGCGCTCGAGCAGGCCGGGCGGACAGACCTCATCGGCAGCGGCTGCGATTGCCTGATTCCCGAGCGGCCGCCGAAGCAGGCTCTCGATCGCCGCAGGCAAAAAGCCAACGAAGACGTGCGCGAGCAGACCTCGGGGGATCACATCCGTTCGGGACCCGCGCGCGGCTACCGCCCACAACGGACCAGCGCCACGCGGCGGCAGCGAAACCCCTAGCAACGAATTTCTGGCCTTCGAGAGCGCGCTCGTGTTTGATCCCTCGCAATACGAGCTCCTCGACTTTGGCGCGGACCGCAAGCTCGAGCGTTTTGGCAAGTTCGTGCTCGATCGCCCCGCGCCGGCAGCCGCGCATGCCATGCGCCGTCATGCAGAGCTATGGCAGAAGGCCGACGCGAATTTCGACTCCGGCGACGACGGGCCAGGGCGCTGGGAGGTTGTCACGCAAGTTCCGGAGCACTGGGAAGTGCGGCACGGGCCGATTGTGTTTCGCCTCAAGCTCGGCGCTCAAGGCGCCATCGGGCTGTTCCCGGAGCAGGCCGAGAACTGGGATTGGATCGAGTCCCAAGGGCGGGCTGCGGAGCGGCCGCCTCGCGTGCTCAATTTGTTTGCGTATACGGGCGGCAGCACGCTGGCGGCAGCGGCATCGGGCGCGGAGGTTACGCACGTCGATGCTGCACGCACGGCCATCACGTGGGCACGGCAGAACGCCCGAGCGTCGGGCCTGGAAGACGCCAAGATCCGTTGGATCGAGGAGGACGCCCTGAAATTCGCGCGTCGCGAGCTGAAGCGTGGCAATCGCTATGACGCCGTCATCCTCGATCCGCCCGCGTACGGTCGCGGGCCGCGCGGTGAGACCTGGAAGCTCGAAGAGCAACTCGATGAGCTGCTCGGGTTGTGCTGGGAACTCATGGCAGGCGCGCGAGCGTACCTGCTTGTCAGTTGTCACTCGGGCGAGTTAGCTTTTCCGGGTTCGCAGTTGGAACACGTCAGCCGGGCCTGTCCGGAGCTGGCGCGCTCGGGCAACCTCAAAGCGCACGAAATGCAATTGTTGTCCGCCGACGGTCCGCGCAGCTTGAATTCGGGCGCTGTTCTTCGCTGGACCGCACAACGGCAGCCGCAAGCAGCTCGACTGTAAGCTTTGCGG
>DATJEN010000069.1:0-11437 GCA_035496575.1 Pirellulales bacterium | reverse complement strand
GAGCGCAAAAATTCGAACACCGAACGGCATGTCGAGCGGCTCCTTGGGAATATTGGCAGAAAGCCCGGGCGGGACATCTAGAGGCTAGGTAATCCGCCCATTATAGCCGCCCACCATGCGCGGCGGGAGCTTCGCCAGATTGCGAAGCTTGCCCGTGTGACAACGGTTCCGCGTGCCCCCTTTGCCTCTCGCACGTGTGTCTTTCGCAAAGCCCCGAATTGCACGCGTCCCAATTGCGTTGACCTCAATGGGGGCATCGACTACCATCCCGCCTCCCGCGAGCCGCCCGTTCGTCCCGCCCTGTTGCCGCATAGCAGTGCTAGTGCCAGATGCTGGACCACTGGGGGCAGCCGTGGGTACGGCTCTGTTTCACGCCTCTGACATGGATGTCCGATGCGCGTCGCAATTCTCGCCGGTGGGCTTGGCACACGCTTGCAGGAAGAGACCACGGTTAAACCCAAACCGATGGTCGAGATCGGCGGACGGCCGATCCTGTGGCACGTGATGAAGCACTATTCCCACCACGGATTCAACGAGTTCATCGTCGCGCTGGGCTACAAGGGCGAGTGCATCAAGCGGCACTTCCTCGACTACCACTCGCTCAACAGCAACATCACGGTCGACCTCGCAACCGGCCAGATCACCAACCACAACCAGCAGCCCGAGCCTTGGCTCGTGCACCTGGTCGATACGGGCGGCGAGACGAACACGGGCGGCCGGGTGAAGCGCCTGCAGCGTTGGCTGGATGCCGGCACCTTCATGGTGACCTACGGCGACGGCGTGGCGGACGTCAACTTGCGCGAGCTGTTGGAATTTCATTACGAGTCGCGCGCGGTCGCGACCGTGACCGCGGTGCGCCCCCCTGCCCGCTTCGGCGGGCTGTTGTTCGATGGGCGCCTGGTGCGGCAGTTCACCGAGAAGCCGCAAGCCGGCGAGGGCTGGATCAATGGCGGATTCATGGTGTGCGAGCCAAAGATCTTCGACTATCTCGATTCGGACGCGTGCAGCTTGGAGATCGCGGCCCTCGAACGTCTGGCGGCCGAAGGCAAGTTGGCGGCATTCCGCCACGACCGGTTCTGGCAGTGCATGGACACACTGCGCGATAAGCGGCAACTCGAAGCGCTGTGGGAACAAAAAGCGGCCCCCTGGAAGGTCTGGCAATGAACAATTTCTGGCAAGATCGCCCCACCTTGGTCACTGGCGCGACGGGACTGGTCGGTAGCTGGCTTGTCGCGCGGCTGATCGACGCGGGCGCGGACGTCGTGTGCCTGGTGCGAGACTGGGTGCCACAAGCCGAGTTATCTCGCGGCGGGTGGACGTCTCGCGTGCGCATTGTGCGCGGCGACATTTGCGATCAACCGCTCATGGAACGCGTGTTGGGGGAATACGAGATCGACACGGTGTTTCACCTCGCGGCGCAGGCCATTGTCGGGGTCGCCAACCGCAATCCGGTGTCGACGTTTGAATCGAACATTCAAGGAACCTGGAGCGTGCTGGAAGCATGCCGCCGCAGCCCCGCGGTCAAACAGGTGGTGACCGCTTCGTCGGACAAGGCCTATGGCACGGGGCACGAGCTGCCCTATCGCGAGGATTGCCCGCTCGAGGGGCGGCATCCTTATGACGTCAGTAAATCGTGCGCGGACCTCATTGCGCGCAGCTATGCGGAGACCTACGGCGTGCCGGTGGCCATGACGCGCTGTGGAAACTTTTTTGGCGGTGGTGACTTGAATTGGAACCGCATCGTGCCAGGCACGATTCGCGCCGTTTTGCGCGGGCTCACGCCCATCATCCGCTCCGATGGCCTCTTCGTGCGCGATTATTTCTACGTGGAGGATGGGGCGGCGGCTTACATGCTGTTGGCCGAGGCTCTCGCGCGACAGCCCGAGCTGCGCGGCCAGGCCTTCAATTTCTCGAACGAAGCGCAACTGACCGTGCTCGAGCTCGTGCGCGAGATTTTGCGGCTGATGGACGTCGACGTGCAGCCGCGCGTGCTGGGCGAAGCGCCACACGAGATCCGCGCCCAATATCTGTGTGCGGCCAAAGCGCGGCGCTTGTTGGGATGGCGGCCGCTATACACCCTCGAACACGCGCTGCGGCAGACGATTGACTGGTACAAAAACTTCTTGGAGCAGGAACCATGCACGCCGTTCAATCTGTCTGCCGATCTTGCGGCGAAGTCCGCCTGACCAGCGTTCTGGAGCTGGGCAAGTTGCCGCTGGCGAACCGCCTGTTGACCGACGAGCAGCTCGGCAGCCAGGAACCCGCCTACCCGCTCGAGCTCGTGCTCTGTCCGCATTGCACGCTGGTGCAGATCACCGAGACCGTTCCGCCCGAGGAGCTGTTCCGCGAGTACGTGTACTTCTCGTCGTTCTCCGACAGCATGTTGCGGCACGCGCGAGACCTGGTGCAGCAAATCATCGCTGCTCAAAAGCTGCGGCCAACCAGCTTCGTGGTCGAGATTGCCAGCAACGACGGATACCTGCTGCAGAACTATCAGTCGGCAGGCGTCCCGGTGCTCGGGATCGAGCCAGCCGTCAACGTGGCCCGCGTGGCGCAGCACGAGAATGGAGTCCCCACGCTGTGCAAATTCTTCGGACGCGATTTGGCCGCGCAGCTAGAGGGTTGTGGCGAGCAAGCCGACGTCATCCATGCCCACAACGTGCTCGCACACGTGTCCGATCTGAATGGTTTCGTGGCCGGCCTGCGCATCCTGCTCAAGGACACGGGCGTGGCGGTCATCGAAGTGCCTTATGTGAAGGACCTGATCGACAAAGTCGAATTCGACACGATTTACCACGAGCATCTGTGCTATTTCTCGCTGACGGCCCTGGCGAAGTTGTTCACGCGACATAGCCTGGTCATTCACGACGTGGAGCCAGTGGCGGTGCACGGCGGCTCGCTGCGGCTGTTTGTGGGCAAGCAGGGCAATGCTTCCTCGCGCGTCAAGAAGTTGCTTGAGGAAGAGAAAGCCTGGGGGGTCAACCGTGCTGACTTCTACCAGGGCTTTGGGCAGCGCGTGGAACGGTTGCGGCAGGAGCTGGTTTCGTTTCTCCGGCATCTGAAGGGCGAAGGCCGCAGCATTGCCGTGTATGGCGCGTCGGCCAAGGGAAGCACGCTGCTCAATTACTTTCAGATCGGCTCCGAACTCGTCGATTTTGTCGTCGACCGCAACACCTTCAAGCAAGGGCGGTATACGCCCGGCACCCACCTCAAGATCTACAGTCCCGAGAAGCTGGTGTCCGAGCGGCCGGATTACGTGCTGCTCTTGAGCTGGAATCTGGCGGAAGAGATTTTGGCGCAGCAGGCCGCCTACCGGCAGTGCGGCGGACAATTCATCATTCCGATCCCGACGTTGAAGGTCGCCTGACGCGCCGGCACGGTGAAGGAGGGCTCAAGAGGGTGCGGTTCACGGAAACCTCGATTGCTGGCGCTTACTTGATCGACGTCGAGCCGAGCCACGACGAGCGCGGCTCGTTCGTGCGCACCTGGTGCCGACAAGAGTTCACCGCGCACGGTCTCGATTTCACAGTCGAGCAGTGCGCCACCGCCTACAACGATCGAGCGGGCACGCTACGAGGCCTGCATTACCAGGTTGCACCGCACGAAGAACAAAAGCTGGTGCGATGCGTGCGAGGTTCGGTGTACGACGTCATCGTCGACGTGCGCGCTGGCTCGGCAAGCTTCGGCCGCTGGTTCGCCGTCCGGCTGACTCCAAGTGGGCCGGCGCTGTTGGTGCCCATCGGCTGCGCGCACGGTTACTGGACGCTGGAAGACGGCAGCGAGCTTTCGTACCACATGTCCGCGCCGCATGACCCGGCCAGCTCGCGAGGAATTCGCTGGAACGACCCGACGCTCGCCATTTCGTGGCCGGGTAAAACGCCCGTAGTCATCTCCAAACGCGACCGTGAGCTGCCAGCT
The DNA here is from genome assembly GCA_035496575.1 of Pirellulales bacterium. Taxonomy (GTDB): domain Bacteria; phylum Planctomycetota; class Planctomycetia; order Pirellulales; family PALSA-1355; genus PALSA-1355. Next base: position 7,519 of record DATJEN010000069.1, on the reverse strand, counting down.
TTCGAACCTGCGAACGTCACCCCGCGCGAGCCACAGGCGGCGGGAGCTTGCACATGAGTTTTTTCACCATCCTGGGCGGACAAGGTTTCATCGGATCGCGGCTGGCGAGCCGGCTGCGCCAGCGCGGTCACGAAGTTTTCGTGCCCCACCGCGACGAGCGCCTGGTGGGGAGACAACTGGGCTTAGTGGTCTATGCGATTGGCGTCACGTCCGACTTCCGCCAGCGGCCGTTCGACACCGTTGCGGCTCACGTGTGCCGGCTCAATGAAGTGCTCCGCGATTGTGACTTCGAAACGCTGACGTATCTGTCGTCGACGCGCGTCTACCATGGTCTCCGGGGGATCGCTGACGAGAACAGCCCCTTGATGGTCGACCCGCAACGGCCGGACGAGCTCTACAATATCTCGAAATTGGCAGGTGAGTCGCTTGCGCTCGCCAGTGGCCGGCCGACCAAAATCGTGCGAATTGCAAACGTCTATGGGCCGGGCGACACGTCGAGCAATTTCTTGGCCAGCGTCATTCGCGAAGCCGCCACGACCCTGTCTGTCACGCTCGAAACGGCACCAGAATCTGCGAAAGATTACGTCGCGGTCGACGACGTCGTGCGTTGGATCGAACAGGTCACACTCGACGGCAAGCATCGGCTGTACAACCTGGCGAGCGGCGAGAACGTGACCCACCGCGCGCTGGCAGTGGCGCTATCCCGTGTCACGGGCGCAAAAATCGATTTTACCCCGACCGCCCCTTCTGTCGTCCATCCACCGATTTCGACGGACCGGCTGGTGGCTGAGTTGCGCGTTCGCCCGCGCCGGTTGTGGGACGAGCTGCCCAAGCTGGTCGCCGCATGTCGAGCTAGTCGGGAGCCTGCGCCATGTTGACCGTCGACTTCGAAGCAGGCCTGGTGCGCGTCCGCGAAGAGGGCGTCGAGCGCGAGTACCCGCTGGCCAGCGAGCAGGCTTTCGCCGCGCTATCGCGCGCCTGGCTGCGCTGCGGCTGGGACACCAAGTACGTCTATAGCTTTAGCTGGTTTGGGCGACCCATCATCCAGTTGCCCGAAGACCTGGTTCGGATCCAAGAGGTCATTTATCGCGTGCAACCGGACGTGATCATCGAAACCGGCATCGCGCATGGTGGCTCGCTTGTGTTTTACGCCAGCCTGTGCAAGGCCATGGGGCGCGGCCGGGTGATTGGCATCGACATTGAAATTCGCAAGCACAATCGCGCTGCCATCGAGGCCCATCCGCTGTTCGACCTCATCACGCTCGTCGAAGGTAGCTCCATCGCCCACGCGGTTGTGAGCCAGGTGCGAGAGTTGGTGCGCGGCGGCGAGACAGCCTTGATCGTGCTCGACTCCTGCCACACGAAAGAGCACGTGCGGGCGGAATTGGAAGCGTATGCACCGCTGGTTTCAAAGGGCTCGTATCTGGTCGCGACCGACGGATTCATGCAGGACCTGCCGGGCGCGCCGCGCTCGCAACCAGACTGGTCGTGGAACAACCCGCAACAAGCGGCGCGCGAGTTCGTAGCGCGGCATCCCGAGTTTGTCATTGAGGAGCCGCCGTTCGCCTTCAACGAGGGCATGATCACCGAACGGGTCACCTACTGGCCCTCGGCTTACATCAAGCGCGTGGAGTGAGTTAAACATGAACCAGGAAGCCAACATGACGTGCGATGCCGTCCCGTCCAGGTTGCCGCTGGTGACGATCGGCTTGCCGGTGTTCAACGGCATGGCCCACCTGCGCAGCGCAGTAGAGAGCCTGTTGCGACAGAGCTACGCGAACCTGGAACTTGTGATCTGTGACAACGCCTCGACGGACGGCACCTCGAACTATTGCCAAGCGCTCGCGAAAGTGCATCCGCACGTGCGTTACGTGCGGCAAGAACGAAATATCGGGCCTCTCGAAAACTTCGCGCGCGCCTTGGCCGAAGCCAGAGGCGAGTACTTCATGTGGGCTTCGCACGATGACCATTGGAGTCCGGCCTATGTAGCCTCGCTCAGTGAGGCACTCGCGAGAGTTCCTGATGCCGTGCTGGCGACGCCGGCCGTGATTCACATTTGCGAGGATGGCTCGTTGTGCAGCGAACCGCCGGACCGGCCGGCCAGCGGGGCTTCGCGAGAAGCCAACTTGCGCCGGCTCTTCGCCGATCACGCGGCATCCTGGATCTTTGGCCTGTGGCGCACCGGCTGGGTGCGCAAGCATTTCGATGAATATCGTCAGTTGCCCTATTGGGGCGCGGACGTGCTGTGGCTGGCCGACATCTGCCAGCGCCATCCGATCGTGGGCAATCAAGACGCCGTGATTTTCAAGCGATTGCGCCGCAGTCGCTATGCTCCCCAAAACGCGCGGCAAACGATTGTTTTTTGGGCGGCCATGTTCTGGCACATCAGCCGTGCCTGTTTCCGCAATCAAGCGACCTGGGCCGCGCGGGCCCGCGTTTTGAGCTGGTCGTGGGCCTACGTTTATCGTTTGGGCATTCGCCGACCGCACCTGCTGCGGACCGCCTGGCGCGTCGTGCGCATGACCTCAGTGGCGGCGATCACGAGCGTGCCGCTGGCGATCGGATATGCGTGGAAGCGGCTCACGCGGCGGCGCATCGCCGCGCCCGCGTGAAAACTGCTTTTCAGGAAACTCACTCCGCTCGACAGGAGACATGAAATGGGAATGCTGGCCGAATTCAAAAAGTTCGCTCTGCGCGGCAACGTGTTGGACCTGGCGATTGGTGTCATCATCGGCGGAGCGTTCGGCACGATCGTGAACTCGCTGGTGCAGGACATCGTCATGCCTCCGATTGGTGTCCTGTTGAGCGCGAGCCACGCCCAGGGTTTGCAGGATTGGAGCCTGCCGCTCACGCGAAATGCCGAGGAATTCAACGAAGCTTGGAAGTCACCGAAGTATGCCAAGGACCACGATATCGCCACGGTGAACTACGGCCGATTTTTGAACAACGTGGTCAGCTTTGTGATCATTGCGTTTTCGGTCTTCTTGGTGGTGCGGCAAGTCAACCGCTTCGCGCCGCCGCCTCCGCCCAAGACGCGCGAGTGCCCGATGTGCTGTTCGAGTATCCCCAAGCCGGCCAAGCGTTGTCCCAACTGCACTTCTGAAATCGAACCGGTGCCCGGTTGATCGAGCCGCATGAACGATCAAGCGCGCTGGGCTGCGCTTTCTCGTGGCCTGTTTTTCGCGCCGGCCTGGCGTGTTGGATCGTTTGCGCGCTTGCGCTACTGGCGGCGGGCTGCCGCGGACCGTCGAACCATCGTAACTGGTCGCCCAACCAGGCGGTGCTGCCGACCGCCGACATCAACGGCCGCTACGTGACGATTCACAACATCCGCAACACGGCTTACCGCACAGCGGACGATTATGACGTGCGGCACTACGACAAGACATTCGACCTGGAGAAGCTGAACCTGGTGAACTTCATCATGGCGCCGCTGCCCGAGGTGCCCGGCGCCGCGCATACGTTCATGAGCTTTGGCTTCGAAGGCGGCGATCACGTGGCGATTTCGGTCGAGATCCGCCGCCAGCAGGGAGAAGAGTTTTCCGCGGCGCGCAGTGTCACACAGCCCTATGAAATCATGTATGTCGTGGGCGATGAACGCGACTTGATCGAACTGCGCACGATCCACTGGCTGGAAGACGTCTACCTGTACGAGGGCAACGCCTCGCCGCCAGAAATGCGGGCTTTGTTCGTTGACATGCTCAAGCGCGCCAACAAGCTCAGCCAACATCCCGAGTATTACAACCTGGTCACCAACAATTGCACGACAAATATCGTGCGGCACATCAACAACGTGTCGCCGGGAAGAATTCCCTACACGCACCAGGTCCCCTTTACGGCCTTGGCCGATCGCATGGCCTATGAACTCAAATTGATCAAATCAGAAGGCACCTTCGAACGCACGCGCGAGCTGGCGCGAGTCAACGAGTTGGCCTACATTCATCGAGACCAACCGGACTTTTCGGCGCGCATTCGACGCCCGGACACCCCGGCAATCGCGCAGCGCGACTCTTGGACGCAAGATTCCCGCCGCTGAGGACGCCTACTTTCGAGCGGTGCGCGAGGTGCCCTCGGTCACGCTCAGTTCGTCGCAGGAGAGCTCGCCTGTCGCCCCCAACAGGCCCAATGCCAGGATGGCGACGCTCGCTTTTTCAGGCACGCGAATGACGCCCGCGCGGCGCTGCCAATCGAAATTTCCCTTCCAACTGCCAAGCGTCTGTTGACCCAGTGGCACGCGATCTTCGTCGAAGAAACTGAACATCAACGTCGAACCGTGAGCATCGTCTTCTTTGAGCTCCACCTCGCGGGCGCGTACCCACAGCTCGACCTTGAGCTCGTTCACCTGGCGGCCGTCGACACCAATCGCTTGCAGCACCTGCGAGCTGCGGCCGGGCACGCGGTTGGTGAAGGTGATGCACTGCGGCGTTTCGGCGATGGGCCCGTCGTGCCCCAGTTTCGCCTGTCGCAGGTAATACCAGCCGGCAGGCACCGATGAATCGAGAACTTGCTCGAAGCCAGGATTGACGAGCGCGGTGAAGCGCTCGGCCGCGCGCGCCGTCCGCACCCGCTCGGCTTGTCCGGTCATCGGCACAAAGAAGGTCGGCTCGCGGGACTCGACCTTCAGTTTGCCTTCGTGCTTCGTGAGCACGTACAGCGTTTGCTGGTACCGCTCGCCAAGCGGGGCGACGATTTTGCCGCCTTCGCGCAACTGATCGATCAAGGGGCGCGGGATCTTCTCGGGCGAACAGGTGACGATGATCTTGTCGAAGGGGGCATGTTCGGCCCAGCCTTGATATCCGTCGCCTTCTCGGGTCTCGATGTTCTTGTACTTCAGCCGCGCGAACGTCGCGGCCGCGCGCTCGGCCAGGTCGGGCACAATTTCGATCGTATAGACCTGCTTGACCAGCCGGCTCAAGATGGCGGCTTGATAGCCGCTGCCCGTGCCGATTTCGAGCACCACGTCGGCGGGCTGAGGGTCGAGCCGCTCGGTCATCCAGCCCACGATGAAGGGGGGCGAAATGGTTTGCCGCTCGCCAATCGGCAGCGCCATGTCCAGATAGGCGTACTTCCGCACGTCGGCCGGCAAGAACTCGTGCCGCGGCACGCCGCGCATGGCGGCCAACACGGCCTCATGCTTGACACCCGCCGAAGCCACTTCGGATTCGACCATCAACTGCCGCGCCGCGGCCCACTGCCGGGCCGTTTGCGCAAGAGAAAAGCGCGCCGATGCACACAGAATCAGCAGCAAAACGAGAGCGCGGCAAATCCCGCGGCCGAAATCCGATCTTCCGACATGCATAGCCGCTTTATGTAGTCGAACCCCGCGGACGCGGGAAGGCGAGTCGCCAACGTTCTTAGAAAGACGCTAGCGGTCCGGCGGCCAATGTCTAAGCGATTGGCCAGACGCTATCATCGAAGGACTTTAGCCTCTCTCGAGCCCCTCCCTCATGCAAATTTCAACGCGGATGCAAGCCGTGCAGCAGCCGATCATCGCCTTGGTGGGCGACCTGATCCGCAAGCACCCTGGCACGATTTCGCTTGGCCAGGGGGTGGTGCACTACGGTCCGCCCCCGGAAGCACTCGCGCGGCTGGAGTCCTTTCTCGGCGACCCCTCGAATCACAAGTACAAGCCGGTCGATGGTTTGCCGGAGCTTGTCGCATGCCTGGAAGCCAAGCTGCGCGCGGAAAACGGCATCGAAACTGGCGCGAGCAGCCGCGTCATCGTCACGGCCGGCGGCAACATGGCGTTTTACAACGCGCTGTTGGCCATTGCCGATCCCGGCGATGAGATCGTTCTGCTTGCGCCGTACTATTTCAACCACGAAATGGCGGTCGCGATGGCGAATTGCCGCGCGGTGGTCGCCTCGCTAGACGCGAACTATCAAATCGACTTGGACACGATCGCCGCCGCCATGACTCCGCGCACGCGCGCGGTGGTGACGATCTCGCCCAACAATCCCAGCGGCGCGGTTTACTCGCGCGAGGCGCTCACGGCCGTGAACCAACTGTGCCGCGCGCGGGGCGTTTACCACATCAGCGACGAAGCGTATGAGTATTTCGTATACGGCAATGGCCAGCACTTCTCGCCAGGTTCGCTGGCCGGCGCAGCCGAGCACACCATCTCGCTCTACTCCTTGTCGAAGGCCTATGGCATGGCGAGCTGGCGCATCGGGTATATGGTCATTCCGCCGCCGCTCGTTTCGGCTGTGCGCAAGGCACAAGACACGATCCTGATTTGCGCGCCGGCGGTCTCGCAGGCGGTCGCGGTGGGGGCGTTATCGACCGGCTCGAGCTATTGCCACGCGCGTATCGAACGGCTCGGCCAGGTGCGCGCGCACGTGCTCGACGAGCTTTCGAGTCTCGACCGATTCTGCACGATCCCGCCCGCCTGGGGGGCGTTTTATTTTCTGTTGCGACTCGATACGCAGCTCGACTCGGTCGAGCTTGCCGAGCGGCTCATCCGCGAACACGGCGTGGCCGTGATTCCCGGCGCGACATTCGGCATCGAGCGCGGCTGTTACCTGCGCGTGGCCTATGGGGCGCTCGACTCCGATACCGTGGCCGAAGGTATCGGCCGGCTCACGCGCGGGCTGAAGCAAATCATCGCCAGGCGAGGTGCCTGATGCAGGTCGTGCTCTGCCAGCTCGATACGCATTGGGAAGACAAGCCGGCCAGTCATGCCGCCGCCAGCCGGTTGCTCGCCTCGCTTGCCATTGAGCCTGGCGCGCTCATCGTGCTGCCGGAAATGTGGGCCACGGGATTCAGCATGCACGTGGATCGAACCGCGGAACCAGCAGCGGGGCCTACCCACGCATTCATGTCGGCACTCGCGCGCGAGCGAGCCGCGTATGTCTTGGGCGGCGTGGTGCGATTAGGAAATACGGGCCGCGGACGCAATGAAGCCGTGCTGTTTGGTCCGGACGGGCGAGAAGCCGCGCGCTACTGCAAAATGCACCCGTTTTCGTTCGCCGGTGAGACGAAACATTTCGAATCAGGCGAAGGTATTACCGTATTCGAGTGGCAAGGATTCAAAGTCGCGCCGCTGGTCTGCTACGACCTGCGCTTCCCCGAGCTGTTTCGCCACGCGGTCTCGCGCGGCGCCGAGATGTTCGTCGTGATCGCCAACTGGCCCCAAGTCCGCGAGGAACATTGGATGGCCTTATTGCGGGCAAGGGCCATCGAAAACCAGGCCTTCGTATTCGGGGTGAACCGCTCAGGAGCCGACCCGCACGCCAGCTACGGCGGGAAAAGCTTGGCCATCGGTCCGCGCGGCGAAACCATCGCGGAAGGCGGCCGCCATGCCGAGGCGATCGTTTGCAATATCTCGAGGGACGAGATGCTTGCGTACCGCCAGACTTTTCCTGCCCTGGCCGACATGCGTCGGGACCTGCTCGGGGGAAACAGCTAAACCCGCGTTAGCCGCTGGGAACACCGCCGGCCGCCGATCCGCTTTGCAAACCGGCCACCGGGTAGGTTATTCTGAACGCGGCTGCTGAAAGCCTACCCCGCGCGATCTTTC
>DATJEN010000068.1:0-5176 GCA_035496575.1 Pirellulales bacterium | reverse complement strand
CGATCGTTCGGATCGACGGCGATGGTTTGAATCGCGCCGGCCACCGGGTCCCAAGGTACGGTGGCGCCATCGAGGATTTGGGTGTAAGGCTGTGGGCCTTGTTCCGTCCATAGGGACTGGGTGCTCGTGAAGAACACCTGTCCGCTGAAGCCGGCGGCATTCAGCGTCGACCCACTGACGAAGGCGCGCTGGATGTTGCTCAAGTCGAGCGTGTTAAGCGCTGCGTCAGTCAGCGTGATCGCACCACCGGCGTCGAAATGGAAGCTGTTGGTGTCGCCATCGCCGGCGATGGTGTACTGTCCGGGACCACTGATCTTGAGGACCGTGATGTCGTCGTTTCCAGCGCCTGCGTTGATAGTCAGGTCGCCGATGAATCCCGAGTCAAGCGTGTCGACGTCAATTTTGTCGTCGCCGCCCAATGCGTTGACCACGAGGCTGGTGATCGCACTGGCATCGGTGAAGATGACATCCTCGGCCGTGTCGATGCTCACCGCGAAGGCGTCGTCAAGATTCGTCCCTCGATCGCGCAACGAGATGCGGTCCGCTCCCGCGGTGGCATCGAAAGTCCGTGTCCCGCCTACCGTCGAATCGATGATCGGTTCGACGTCGGTGTAGGTGATGATATTGCCGTCACGCGCGATCGATCCCGACGTTAGTCCACTTGAGGTGTACGCAACGTTCTGAAACGCACCACCTGACAGCTTGATCACGTCGAAGCCGCCTGCACCGCCGTCCAGCACGCCTGACAAGCTGCCGCCCGCGTCGAACACAAACGTGTCCTGGTTATCGGGCGCGCCGGTCAGGTTTTCGATTCCCGTAAAGGCGACCCTGGCAACATGCCCCGCGCCAGAGCCCGTGATAGACCAGTCGGTATCGCCCACAGGACCCAGGAGCGTGTCGCTGCCTCCGCCGCCGACGATCGTCAGGCGGTTGTCGAGATTCGTGGCAAGCAAGTTGGAAAATCTGAGCATGTCGGCGCCGTCTCCGGCATTGATCGTGACGCTGGTTCCCGAAAACGAGAAGAAAACTTCGTCGAAGGTGTTGTTCACGCTGTCGATGACGAAGCTGTTGGAGGACGTGGCGCGGATCTCCACCTGGTCGGCCGTGGCTGGCAGATTCCAAATCTGGTGATCGGCGTCGCCAACATTGGCCACCACGGTCAGAAGCCTGCGGCTCTCCAGCTCTTCGACGTGCCGGCGTCGCCAGCGAAACAGCGCGGAATTATTTTCGCGCTGCAGGCGTAGCCAGTTTGATTTGCACAGCGACCGCGAGACGCTTCTTTCGGTTGCCATCGTCGATGAGTCCCCGTAGGTCTTGCCACAGGTTTGGATGAAGCAGCGTTGCCGTTGGACAGACGTTATGCGCGGTTCAAGTCAACAGATGTTGGTCGCTTGGGCGCGATCTGCCGATCGATAAACCGTCGTTCGAAATGAATGACGGCTTGAAGTTCGGCCCGAGGAACGATGCGTAGAAGTAGAAGGAGCTGCCGGATTCTTCTTGGGCACCCTTCGCGAAGAGGCGGCGATGGCGACACGGATTAGCTGCCGCCGAAAAACGAGCGCACTCGCTGCGTCCTCGGTGTGAAGGACGCAGGCGGTGCTCGTGCGCTGGACTTGAGAGTGCTATTCGCTGGTGACGAGGGATCACCATACCTTCCTCCCGATCCGCCTCTTTCCGGGTTCCGTGGAGGTATGGCCGCAGGCGCGGACGATAGCAGACCAGCGTTGAGAGTTCAAATCTTTTTATTTGTTATTTAGAATATGGTTTTTCGAGACGGGATTGGCGCGCAGTTTTCCTCGGCGAATTCTTGGTCAATGCAGTCCCGCATCATCGGGAGCCCGCTTGCGGGTCAGGCTCGCGCCGGTGATTGGTGATGGTGCTAAACCATCCGTGAACAGGCACTTCGGACGCGTCGATGTTGATGCCGGACGCGCAGGGACGTCGCCTTGCGGGCGGCCCCGCGACAACAGCAACGCAGATGGTAGCTATTGGAGTCGCCGGCAGGCCGCAGACGGTGCGTTTGGTTCACCAACGTGAGAGAAAACCTCAATTCGGAAACCGCTACTGGCCGTTCGAGCCGATTAGTATCTGGCCCGTGCCGCCCGGCACGCATCGCTGGCCGCGCCTCAGGCGGCCTCGATAGAAGCTGCGCGATATTCGGTATCGGCATCTCTGCGGCGACCGACCGGTAACTACTGTTTTCGCGAGATGCACCGATGCAAATACCGCGACAGTACGCAACTTCACACGTTATTTTGCAACGGTTTGCGAATGCACTTCCATGCAATAGAATTAGGTAATTCCATTGTAAAAATGGGCCAATTCGCTAGACCGACGCGCAACTTCTCAGGTGATTCCCAAGCTGGATGTCGAGGGTTCGAATCCCTTCGCCCGTTCTCACCTCAAATCTTGCCGAAGTCCATGGTCTTTGGCCGGCCGGTGGCCGGTAGGTTCATTTTTCAAGCGGAGAAACAGTACGTACCGTTTTCTGCCATTCGAAAAGCGGTTGCACGAAGTCAGTTCTCGCGCTCAACCAGCTTCCTCAGCACTGGAAGTACCGCGCGATTCAATTGCTGGATTCGTGGAAATCCCTAGGCGACAATAATTGCGCTCCGCGAGCCAATGCGATCAGTCGCCTTTTCTCAGCCGTCGATCGATTTCGACGAGGACGATTCCCCTGGGTCAATCCGTGTTCAATTCTCTAAAGGGCACGCGTATGGCAACTCATCTCCCGGTGTCTCTGATTCTAGCTGTGGCGATCGGACTGCTGCCCTTGACGCACCCAGTGCAGGCTCAGGACTCACCCGCCGCTACGGCGGCCAGCACAAACCAAAGCCTAGCTGAGATCAGTCAGCAATCAGCCGACTTTGTAAGGGCATTCAATAAGGGCGATGCCGTGGCAGTCTCCGCCTTTTGGGCTCCCGACGGCGAGTATACGGACGAGGCGGGCCAGCGATTCGTCGGCCGCAAGGCAATTCAAGCTGAGTACACGACGTTTTTCGCGGCGCATCCTGGCCGGACCATCCAGATCGCGATCGACTCATTACGTTTGATCAGCGACACGCTGGCAATTGAAGACGGACATTCCAAGCTGGTGCCGCCGCCGCCCGGACCTCCGGCGGGCAGCCGCTATACCGCGGTCCACCTTAAGGTCGACGGACGCTGGCTATTGGCCTCAGTTCGCGAAGCGCGCGTGGCGTCACCCTCGACTTATAGCCACCTCAAAGACTTCGAGTGGATGATCGGATCCTGGGCTTCCAATGAGCAAAGCACGTGGAACGTCGGCAACACGGTCACGATCGATATCCAGTGGGGTCCCAACAAGAGCAGTGTCGAATTGACGTACCGGATCAATGGCTCGGGCGGGGACGAAACTGCCACCGGCCGTCAAATCATCGCCTGGGATCCGGAAACCCGACGCATCCATTCATGGGCGTTCGCTGCCGATGGCGGCCGCTCGATTGGCATTTGGACCGAACGAAACGACAGCTGGACGGTGGAATCGTCGGGAATCTTGCCGGATGGCACCAAGACTTCGTCGGTTAATGCGTTCACGAGAGTGGGTGACGCTGAGCCGGCCATGATCTGGCAGTCCAGCCGGCAAACTTCGGGCAAGACCGCCTTGCCCGACACCGATGAAGTCGTTCTGCAACGAGTCACAGGCGTCGACTAGCCGTGGACGTGGCGCCGTCTTTTCTGAGCGTTTTCGAGGGCGCGCCGATCTCGCTTTTTCACCCTCAAGGGAGATTCCTATGAGATATCGCCGATCCGATTTCGTCGCCGCGACGATCCTGTTAGGCGCGGTCCTGGCTGCCACAGATGGCTTGGCTCGCGGCTTTGGCGGTTTTCATGGCGGCGGATTTGGCGGTGGAGGTTTCGGCGGCGGTGGTTTGGACCGCGGCGGATTTGGTGGCGGTGGCTTGGATCGTGATGGATTCGGTGGCGGTGGGTTGGATCGTGGCGGGTTCGGTGGCGGAGAATTCGATCGTGGTGGATTCGGCGGATACGCTCCGTCATCACCCAGCCGCGATCAACTCAATAGCTTTCTAGGAATGCCGTCTGGCGGTGGATTTCGCGCAAGCGGCTCCGATGCTTTCAACGTGCAGCGAGGCGCCGTCGAAGGGCCGCGGGGCGGCTACGCTGCCGGGGCGAGTATTGAAGGCCCGCGCGGCGGCGAAGTAGCGCGCGGAGTTGCCGTCGGCCCCAATGGGGGCATGGGGGCCGGGCGCGGCGCCGTCGGACCAGGCGGAGCTGCCGCTGGCCAAGGCGTCGCGATGGGACGTGATGGTCTGGTAGCGGGCGGTTCGACCGTGCGAGGACCGTATGGCAGTGTGGCCGGCCGCGGATTCGCGGCCCGACCCGGTGGCGTTGACGCTGGATTCGCCCGAGTCAATCCTTCCGGTCGATACGCCTCGGTCTCGTCGGTGCGCGCGAACTTCAATAACTACGGCATCTATGGCGCCGGGTGGTACGGTGCGCATCCTGGGGCCTGGCTGGCCACCGGCTGGGCCGCCGGGGCGGCGTGGAACGCGGCGACCTGGGCTGGCGTCGGAGGCTGGTTCGCTTATGGCGACAGCCAGCCCATGTTCAATTACAACTACGGCGACAACATCGTGTACGACAACGGCAACGTATACTTTGGCAACCAGTACGCCGGCACCAGCGCGCAGTATTATGATCAGGCTGCTGCGTTGGCCGAAGGCGGAAACCAGGCCGCGACCAGTAATGCCGATTGGTTGCCGCTGGGTGTCTTCGCCTTCGCGCCCGCCGGACAGAAGCAATCTAACGTTACCGTGCAGCTCGCAGTCGACAAGGAAGGGCTGGTCCGTGGCAATTACACGGACGCCTTTTCCGGCCAGCCCGCCACGATTCAAGGTTCGGTCGATAAGGAGAGCCAACGGGTCGCCTGGACGGTTGGCGACAACAAGACCAACGTATTCGAGGCGGGACTCTACAATCTAACCAGGCCTGAAACGCCCGTACTTGTCCACTTTGGCAAAGAGCGAACTGAACAGTGGTTGCTCGTTCGGCTGAAGCAGCCAGCGCCGAGCGCCCAACCGGCGGCCGCGGCTCAGCCAACTAGTGAGTGATTGTTGTAGGTCGCAAGCGCGCTACTTCGACGGGTCTCTCCTGGATTCGCGGCGCTCTGCGCTCTTCGGTAATGGATGCGGCGGCC
>DATJEN010000067.1:0-7135 GCA_035496575.1 Pirellulales bacterium | reverse complement strand
TGAGGAGCATGGAGCTGAATGGTGGGCACGCCGAGCTCGTGAGCGACTTCGAGCTTCACGCCCAGACCGGCGTCGATGCTGGCAAATACGCCGAGAGGCCACTTTTCCACGGCCGATGTTCCTGTGGTTAAAGGCTGGTGTGGCACGCGCTGCCACGACATGGGATCAACATCGTTGCCGATTCGCGCAAAGTCGTCAAATCGCTCGCTACTGCTTGTGAGCGCAACGGTTATCGGCACCCGCGGACGAGGACGAACTGTAACAACCCTCGCTAGCTGGCGTTTTCAGGCCGCATTGCAGCGGTCCTCAGCCGGTGGAAAACACGAGGGCTCTCAATTAGAATGGAGGCTTACGGAGCCACTTCTAACAGGAGCTTGTCATGACGCGGGAATCGCAGCCGGCTTTGTTCACGCAGGTCGATATCACGGCCGGAGCGCCGGTGAGTCGTGCTCGTGACCACCACGAAGCCGCTGAAGAACAGATAAGTTTGTTGCGGAGTTTGTTGGCCGCCCAGGCACGGCAGAACGAGTTGCTGGAAGAGCTCACCAACCAGATGAGCGCGGCCCAGCGGCAGCGCAACACGGAACTCGCGCAGTGGAAGCAAGCCCACCCTGAGCTGGCCCGCTCTTGCCGCGTGGCGGCCGAATCACTCAGCCAGGTGCAAATCGAGTTCCTCAACGGCATGACGCAAGAGATCAACGACAATGTCGACGCGCTCATGGATGGCGAATTCATGCTCAACGAGTTTGTCGACCGTTTTGGTCCGCGGCTGGCGCACCTCAATGGCGTGCTGCAAGTGCTGGCCCAATTGAGCAGCGTGCCCACGCCGACCAACGCTTAACGGCCGCAGGGCGAGCGCGCTCTAGTCCGTTCACTCTCGTCAGGCGGGCTGCCACGCATGCTGGTCGACCTCGTACAAGTCGTCACCCACGACGGGATACGCTTGCACGGAGCGCTTGAGCCGATCGGAGCCGATCGCCCTGAACCAAGGGCGGATGAGCGCACAGCGGTCGACGTGTGGCTGTGCCTGCACGGAACCGGCAGCAACTTCTATGCGGCGTCGACTCTGGCCGCACTCGCGCCCAAGCTCCAAGCCGCTGGCGTGTCCGTCGTGCGAGCCAACACGCGCGGGCACGACCTCTTGGCGACGGGGCCCTCGAGTGGCCGGCTACAAGGCGCCGCCTTCGAGCGCATCGACGAAGCGCCCCTGGACCTGGCCGCCTGGGTCCAGTTTCTCGTCGAACGGGGCTTCTCGCGTATCGGCATTCTGGGGCACAGCTTGGGGGCGATTAAGGCGATCTACACGCTGGCGGCAGATGCTCCAGCCAGTGTGACGGCGCTGGTTGCCGTTTCTCCGCCGCGGCTGAGCTACTCGTATTTCTGCCAGACGCCTCGCGCAAAGCGCTTTCGCGAAACTTTTGAAACAGCCAGCCAACTGGTTGCCAGTGGGCGTGAAGACGAGTTGCTCGAAATTGATTTTCCGCTGCGCTATTTCGTGAGCGCGAGGGGATTCGTCGATCGTTACGGTCCCGCGGAGCGGTACAACGTTTTAAAATTGCTTGACCGCGTGAACGTACCGACCTTGGTTACCTATGGTTCCGAAGAAGTGAACGACCTGGCGTTCCGCGGCATGCCCGACGAGGTTGCCGCGCTTCGTAGCGAGCAGAACCAGTTGCAAGTGGCAGTTATCGCAGGGGCCGACCATATTTACACGGCTTGCCACGATGCCTTAGCCGGCCGAATTTCCGCCTGGCTCAAGCGATGGGCCCCGTAGCCAGCGGCAGTTGTTTTCCGGCGGCGCCTCGGGTAGTTTTTAGGTATCCGATCCGCGCTGCCGGCCGATCTCCCTCCCTCCGCCGGGCGGCCGATTGCTTTGCATCCCACCGGTTTGAGGATTCTTCATGAGCACGTTACAGGAGGCAGCCCCCGCCGAGCTGGAGGCAGCGGTGCGGCGCGCTCGCCAGGAGCTTGACGCGCAAACCCACGAGATCGTGCAGTGGCACTTCCATCCCTCGACGGGCTGCCCGTTTTGGCTTGAATATGCGTCGAAGTTGAACTTCGATCCGCTCAAGGACGTGCGCTCCTTTGACGACCTGAAAAAGTTCGAGTCGTTCAAGGACGAATGGTTGCGCGGCGGCCCCGTGCGCCGCTGGGTGCCCAAGGCGTTCGCCGACAAGCCGGTGTACGTGTTCGAAACCGGTGGCACCACCGGCATTCCAAAAAGCCGCATCGCCATCGAGGATTTCCGCACTGACTATTCGATTTTCAGCAATACACTGCCCGACGAATACTTTCCCAAGGGCGCCAACTGGCTGATGCTGGGGCCGTCCGGGCCGCGTCGCTTGCGGCTGGCGGTCGAGCACCTCGCCCAGTATCGCGGCGGCATCTGCTTCTGCATCGACCTCGATCCGCGGTGGGTCATCAAGCTCATTAAGAAGGGCTGGATGGAACACCTGGAGGCCTACAAGCAGCACTGCATCGATCAGGCCATCACCATCCTGGGCGCCGGGCACGACATCAAGTGCATGTTCACCACGCCCAAGCTTCTCGAATCCCTGGCGATGGAACTCGAAAAGCGCGGCACTTCCATTCGTGAACAGGGGATCACGGGCATTTTCTCCGGCGGCACGGAATTCACCCCGCAATGGACGCGATTCGCCACCGAGGAATTCTTGGAAGGCGTGTACATGACCCCCACCTACGGCAACACGCTGATGGGGCTGGCATCGAGCAAGCCGGTGACGGCGGCCGAGGGGTACAAGATCAGCTATTACGCGCCGCAGCCGCGGGCCGTGCTTGAGATCGTCGACTTCAACGACTCCGACCGGGTTGTCGGTTACGGAGAGACCGGCCGCGTAAAATTGACCACGCTCACCAAGGAGTTCTTCGTGCCCGGGTTCCTGGAGCGCGACGAGGGAGAGCGCGAGCGTCCGTACATTAAAAGTCCCTGGGACGGAGTGAGTGGCGTGCGGCCATTCCACGAGCTCGCCGAGGCAACCACCGTTGGCGTTTATTAAAGCGCGGCTTGCATTGCGCTGGATGGGGAGACATCTGACGTGCTGAACATTCCGATTCTGCGTTGGGGGCAGCCTTACGATTCGCTGGAGGTCGACAACGTCGTCCATTTCATGACCGGCGAGCCGATCGCCAAGGTCAGCCAGGCGAATGGTGGTTTGCTACAGCGCGACATGCGCAAGGCGCACCGCGCGCGCGAGGCCCTGCGCGCCATTCCCTGCGACGACCTGATCGAGCGCGTCAAAAAAGCGGGCGAGCTGTATCTGAACGCCACCCTGCCGCTCGGCGACGGAAAACAATCGCCCGATGATTTCGCGCACATGCAGTCGGCCTCCACCGGGCTGCCGGAGCACATGTGCAAGGCGAACATGCAGAAGAACTTTTTCGTGCTGTCGCACATGGAGCAGATGCTCGACGCGCTGACGCGTGGGCTGGACCTCAACATTCTGTCGAACGGCTATGGGGTTGAAAAACGCGGCGTCGTGGTGAGCTACCAGGCCCAAGCCCCGGCCGTCGGCCTGGTGCTGCCCTCGAATTCACCCGGCGTGCACACGCTGTGGCTGCCGGTCATTCCGATGCAGGTGGGGCTGGTGCTCAAGCCGGGACCGCAGGAGCCCTGGACGCCGTACCGCATGACGGCCGCCTTCACGCAGGCGGGCATTCCGCCTGAAGCGATTTCGATCTATCCGGGCGGAGGCGACGTCGGCGCCGCGGTGCTGGCCAATTGCCAACGCAGCATGATCTTCGGCGGCACCGCCACAGTCGAGCGCTACAAGGGCGACCCCCGCGTGCAGGCGCATGGCCCGGGCTTCAGCAAGATTCTGCTGGGCGACGACGTCGTCGATGATTGGGAAAAGTACATCGATTTGATGGCCGACAGCGTGTACTTGAACAGCGGCCGCGGCTGCATCAATTGCTCGGGCATTTGGGCCTCGCGGCACACGCGCGAAATCGCTGACGCGCTGGGCAAGCGGCTGGGTCCCGTGCCCGTGCTGCCTCCCGACGATCCGCAATCGGCTCTGGCGGCGTTCACGATTCCCGGTTCGGCGGCCGCTATCTGGAAGCAAATCGAGGCGGGACTGAAGGAGGATGGTGTGACGGATATCACCTCCGCCTATGGACCGCGCCTGGTCGAGATGGAGCGCTGCGCGTACCTGCGGCCGGTGGTTGTCCATTGCAAGTCGCCCGCGGGATCGCTGGCCAAAGCCGAATACATGTTCCCGTATGTCAGCGTGGTGGAATGCCCGCAAGACAAGATGCTGGAATCGATCGGTCCGACGCTGGTGTGCACGGCGATCACCGAGAACGCCGCGTTCCAGCGCAGTTTGACCGACGCCACGCACATCGATCGCTTGAACATTGGACCAATTCCGACGATCAAGCTCGACTGGCTGCAGCCACACGAAGGCAACATCGTGGAGTTCTTGTTCCGCGCGCGCGCCTACCAGTTGCCGCAAGAGCGGTTGGCAGCGGTGTCATAAGATTGTTCGAGGACCCTGGCCGCTGAAAGCACCCGCGAATTGAAAAACCCGCCGCAAAACCTCCCGCCCCGACGCCGCGCTCGACTTGTCCCGCCCGCCCCGACCGCCGAGATGGCATGATTCCATTCGACTATCAGCCGCGCACGCGCATCGTATTCGGTCCCGGCAAGATCGACTCGCTGGGCGCTCTTGCCGGTGAGCTGGGAGCGCGGCGCGTCTTGCTGGTCAGCGATCCAGGAATCGTAGCCGCCGGACACACGCAGCGCGGGCTGGATTCGCTGGCGCGAGCCGGTATCGAGGTCTCGCTGTTCGATGGCGTGTCTGAGAACCCCACGACCGACAATGTTGATGCCGGTTTAGCCGCCGCGCGGCGTTACGAACCGGAGCTGATCGTCGGCCTGGGGGGCGGCAGCTCGATGGACTGCGCGAAAGGAATCAACTTCGTCTACACCAACGGCGGCACGATGCACGACTATCGGGGCGTCGGCAAAGCCACGCGCCCCATGCTGCCCATGATCGCCGTTCCGACCACTGCCGGCACGGGAAGCGAGACACAATCGTTCGCGCTCATCACAGACGCGACCACGAAAGTCAAGATGGCCTGCGGCGACAAGAAGGCATCGTTTCGCGTGGCGCTGCTCGACCCCGAGCTCACGCGGTCGCAGCCGGCCCGCGTGACGGCCCTGACCGGCATCGACGCGGTTGCGCATGCCATCGAAAGTTATGTGACGCGCGTGCGGAATCCCGTTTCGTTGGCTTTCAGCCGCGAAGCGTGGCTGCTGTTGGGCGAGAACTTTGCACGCGTGCTCGACGATCCTCAAGACCTGGAAGCGCGCTCGGGCATGCAGTTGGGGGCATGCTTTGCGGGCCTGGCTATCGAGAACTCGATGCTGGGGGCGGCGCATGCGCTGGCCAATCCGCTTACCACGCACTATCAGGTGGTGCATGGCCAAGCGGTCAGCTTGATGTTGCCGCACGTCATACGCTTTAACGGCGCTCAATTTGGCCACTGGTACCGCGATCTGCTGGAAGGCACGGGCGGGGCGAACGGGTTCCCCAAGCCGGAAACGGGACCTGAGGGACTGGCCCAGTTCGTGACATCGCTGTCGGCCAAAGCCGGACTGCACACCCGACTGGCCGAATGCGGCGTGGCGCGCCATGATTTAGGCAGACTGGCGAAGGACGCGGCCACGCAATGGACAAGTGGATTCAATCCTCGACCGGTGCACGAGGGTGATCTGGCTTCCCTATACGAAGCCGCCTTTTAGAAGGGGTTTGCGATGCATGCGCGCAGCCAGATTCACAACGCGCCACAAGGCCAATACGTGTCCGTCGCGGCCGCGCTCGCCGCACTTGTTGGCTTGCTCGCGATAGCCGGTTGCGGCGCCAAGCCGAGCGAGCCGCGGATGACCGAATTAGCGCGTGACCCTGGCGAGTCTTTCGTCGCGCGCGCTTCGGCCGAGCGATCCTCCGCGCCCGTGGAAGAAGCGCCCGACAACTCCGATCCGGCAGCACAGGCCTGGCCGCTGTTTCGCGGCGACTCGCTGGCCGACGGCGTGGCCAAGAGCTCGCTTCCCAAAGAGCCTGAAGTGCTGTGGACATTCTCGGCCAAGGAGCACGGGTTCGAAGCCACGGTGGCGATTGCCGATGGCATGGTCTTTGCGCCCTGCCTGGACGGCGAGTTTTATGCCCTGTCGTTGGACGATGGGTCGCTGATCTGGAAATACCACACGGAGCTGGGGTTTAGCGCGCCCCCGTCGGTGAAAGATGGGCGCGTATTCTGTGGCGATAGCGATGGAAAGTTTTATTGCTTCGAGGCGGCGACCGGCAAACCGGTATGGGGCGCCGAAGCCACCGCCGAGATCAATTCCGGTCCGAATTTCTATCAGGACAAGGTCCTGTTCGGCTCGCAGGATGCCACGCTTTATTGCTACACGGCTGCCGACGGCAAGCTGGCCTGGAAGTACACGATTGGCGACCAGATTCGCTGCTCGCCCACCATCGTCGAAGGGCGTGCCTTTTTGGCCGGCTGCGATGCCAAGCTACATATCATCGATCTCGACAAGGGCGAGGCCATTGCAACCGTCGAGATCGATGCGCCCACCGGTTCGACGCCGGCGGCGCGCGGCGACCATGTTTACTTCGGCACCGAAGGCGCAAGCTTCTTTTGCATCGATTGGCGCGAGGCCAAAACCGTGTGGACGATGAAGTCACAGCGGAATATGCCTTTCCGCTCGTCCGGGGCGCTCACCGACAAGGCTGTCATTTTTGGCGCGCGCGACAAACAGATCTATGCGCTCGATCAACGCGACGGAAGCGAGCTGTGGAAGTTCGCGACCAAGTCGCGCGTCGATTCCTCGCCGGTCCTGGTAGGCAACCGCGTGTTCGTGGGCAGCTCGGACGGAAGGCTGTACGCGCTCGACGCCAACTCCGGCGAGAAGGTGTGGCAGTTCGAGGCGGGGGGCGACTTTTTAGCCTCTCCGGCCGTCGCGGCCAACCGGCTTGTGATCGGAAACACCGATGGAAAGCTGTATTGCTTGGGCGCCAACTAGCGGCACAAACGCGAGCGCTGCTGGGCGGGCGGATGCCGGCTGTATAGAGTACATGTGTGCGTTTCGTCGGCCGACCGGCCCGCGATC
>DATJEN010000066.1:0-3979 GCA_035496575.1 Pirellulales bacterium | reverse complement strand
GTGCAAGTCGCCGTTGATCTCGGCCGATTGGTTCGCCTTTCGCCCCAGTTGGCCATTGATCGAGCGGCCCTGGAATCGTTGCGGCAAGGCCTGGCCCAGCATTTTCAGAAACATCCGACCGCCACCGTTAGCGAAATGCGCGAACAATGGAAAATCACGCGCAAACACGCGGTCCCCATTTTTGAGTTCTTCGATCAGTGCCAGATAACGTCTCGTGCCGGTGATCTTCGCTCGCCGGGGCCACGCATTTCGCTGTCGATTGATGAGGCGATCACGTGAAAGCTCCAAGCCGAGAGAAGTTACGGCTGTTGCCGGCAGTTGAACGCGTGCTCACGCGCGCGGAGGTCGTGCCGCTGTGCGCGCAATATGGTCGAGCCGTGGTCACGGATTGGATTCGAAGAATTCTGCGCGACCTGCGCGATGGCCGCGCGGATGATTTGCCGGACAATGCCGAAGCGGTGGAGGAACAGGTGATGTCGGCCCTTCATCAAGTCGCGTCGAGCGCTACGTCGCACAGCCTGCGCGAGGTGATCAACGCCACGGGAATCGTGATTCATACGAATCTCGGCCGAGCGCCGCTGGCGCAGAAGGCCATCGAAGCCCTGGCCGAAGTCGCCGCCTGCACGAACCTGGAAGTCGACCTGGCGTCCGGACAGCGGGGCACACGCGGCGCAGCGATCGAACAGCTTTGGCGGGAACTGACCGGCGCGGAAGCGGCGCTCGTCGTCAATAATTGTGCCGCCGCCACGCTGCTCACGCTTCAAACCATGGCCGCCGGACGTCGCGTCATCATTTCGCGCGGGCAGCTCATCGAGATCGGCGGCTCGTTTCGACTGCCCGACGTTTTTCGTCAGGCGGGTGTCGAGCTGCACGAAGTCGGAACCACGAATCGCACGCGACTTTCCGATTTCGCGGAGGCCATTGGTCCCCAAACCGCCGCGCTGCTGCGCGTCCACCCCAGCAACTATCGGATAAGCGGATTCTGCGAAGCGGTACCGATTGCCGACCTGGTCGAACTGGGGCGGAAGCATCACATACCCGTCATCGACGACGTTGGCAGCGGCTGCCTGTACGATCTTGCGCGCTATGGTCTGCCCGACGAGCCCATCGTCAGCGAAAGTTTGCGCGCCGGCGCCGATCTCGTGATTTTCAGCGGCGACAAATTGCTCGGCGGACCGCAGTGCGGCATCATTTTGGGAGGCGCGGAAGTCGTCGCCAAGTTACGGTCGAATCCGCTCGCCCGGGCGCTGCGCGTCGACAAGTTGACGCTCGCCGCGCTCGAGGCAACGCTGCAAATCCATCGAGCCGAGCGTGCCTCTGAAGAAATTCCGGTCCTCCGCCAACTGAAGCTGGCCGACAGCGAGATTCGCGGTCGGGCCGAACGGCTCGTAGAGGAATTACGCAAAAAATCACCGCGGCCTGACAAGTACTCCCTGCAAGCCGTTGCATCGGCCCCCGGAGGTGGCTCGCTGCCGGGCAGTACGCTGTCGAGCTGGGCCATTGCGATCGAGTCGCCCAGTGCCGATCATGTTGCCAGGCAACTGCGACTAGGCCGTCCGGCTGTGTTCGCCCGAGTGCAGGATCGTTGCACGCTCCTTGATTTGCGCACGGTGAGGGCGGAGGATGAAGATCGGCTCATCCGCCGAATCCTGGAGTGCTCGCTCGAGTGAGCGGTCAGCGTGCCAGGGCCTCGCATGCGTGCGGTTCGGCTTTCGGGAGTGAATGCGGCTCTGGTGACCGTCCCGGTCTTCAAAACCGGTGGAACGTCGTAACGACGTTTGGTGGGTTCGATTCCCATCCACTCCCGCTTTTTGAACTCACTGGATTCGGATGTACGCGGATTGAATTCAGAATCCAAAGGTCCCGACGTGAAAAGGAGGTTCGTCATGGCCCCTGCGCAACCAATCGATTGTCGCGGAAGGCCGATACCGGAGCTAGGGTAAGGAATCCGATATTTAAAACCGTGAAACCTGGCATGCGAAGTGCGTTGATTTTGACCAGTTGGATCTTATTGGCCGTGCTGCCGCCGGCTTCCCGTCTGGCTGCAGCGGCAGAAATCGAGGAACAGGATCCTGCCTACTACCACAGCGGCGAGTTGGCTGGCTCGCTCCGCTCGAGCGATCCGCCGCCGCTGTTCGACGCCAATCCGCAGCACCTGTGGAATCGAATTTTTGCGGCCGTCACCATCCGCTCCAGCCTGCTTCCTTCGCAAAGGGGCGGACCGCCTGTCGCGCGGATTGAAGGCGGCGACCGGATTGAGTTTTTCGGTTGGGGAAGGACCACGTACTGGGATGAGCCGGCCAATGTCGCGCAGCTTGAAGAGCTGTTAGATCAGTTCCTCGCTCAAGGTCGAGAAGGACTTTCAACGGATCCTCTCAAGCGGGTGATCCTGCAACGCGACCTGTGGACCTTGTTCGATCATCTGATGATCGCTCACATCGGCCGCCGCGGAGACCTGGAGACCCGGCAGCGCCGCGACGAGCTGTGCCGCAAGTTGGCGCGCTCGATTCAGGCGCTGGCACTGCCAGCCGAAACGCTGGCCAGCCTTCCCGACAACTATGCGCTGGCCATTGAAGCCGGCCGGTTTGCCGCGACGCATGACTTCGATCCCACGCGAGATTATTTGCCGCCGCGCATCTTGTCGGACGACGACGAATGGCAAGAGCTCGATTTTTACCAGGCGCGGCGTTCCGAAGACGTCGAGCGTCGTTATGTTTTCTTGCACATGCGGGCCTTCCAGGGACGTTCGTACTTTCGCGTCTTTTGTCGGTTCCCAAATGGACGGCCGCAGTTGGAAACCTACCTGCAAGAGCTCGATGCCAAGGGAATTGACTGGAGGGCTTCGGCACAGCACGGCAGCATCTCGCTCAAGCCAGATGCGCCCCAACTGCCGGCGGGGACGGAGGTCGCGCTGTTGCAGTTTCTGATTGCGCTCGACACCGACTTGCAATTGGTTCCCACACCGCTCGTCGAATCGGTGCGCCTGCTGATATTCAAGAACACCCATGGAGCCTCGGATCCCAGCACGAACCTGGGTAATGGTGTGAATGCCATCAAGTACACGCTCAAGCGGCGTCTCGCGCTCGCGAGTGGCGGGATGCATCACGGCGGGTTGCATCGCGAGCCGGACGATCTGCCCGTCTATCGCGTGTTGTTCGAGAACGAAGCGGCTCCGGACTGGGGCTCGCGCGGTCGATACACCAAACTGACGGCCGATTGCCGCTCTTGCCATTCAGGCGCCGGGCAAACGGGCATCCAAATGATCGGCTCCATGGTTAACACGGCGAGTATCGATTCGGGCGCGGCGCTGGGCGTGTCGCATACTCTGCCCGCTGGCGCACCCAGCCCCCATCCCGCGCGCACCGTGAAGTGGAAAACGGCCGAGGAGACGTACCGCCGCCTGGCTGAGTTTCTGGAGAAGTGAGGCCGCGTGCCTGCGTAGCCGCCCGGCAGCCATTGCTTGTCAGGCCGCTGAAAGTCGCGGCGGCCGAAGTCACGCGAATCATTCCGCCTGCCGATGATACGGATGCGCTGGCAGCAACCCGGCGGTTGAAATGTCCCAAGCTTGAAAACCCAGCGTGCGTGCTGGCGACTCAGGCCGCAGCCGCAGGTCGCCACGTTCGACATCCACGAACATCGGATCCGCCGACGAGCTGTGCAGCTCGGCGCCGTAGCGGCGCTGCTCGTCGATGTGCCGCTGTCCCCACTTGGGATCGGCGGGGCACCAATACAAGTTGTAGTCGGTCGTCGTATCCTTCAGCCGGTCTCCCGCGCCCGTCGCAAGACTCTTGTGCTCGACGATGGGCCAATAGTCGGCACGCGGCGACCAGATGATGTTGTGCATGATTCGCGCTCCCTCGATAGGCCAGGTCGGATTCGGGATCGAGATGTACCCGTGGACGATGTTGGGTTTTGTGATCGGCCGGCGACTTGGGATCAACTCGACGATGACGTTGTTGACGACGTGGTTAGCTTCGGT
>DATJEN010000065.1:0-2498 GCA_035496575.1 Pirellulales bacterium | reverse complement strand
GGCGAACTTCATCTCGACTTCGAGTTGCATGGTGCGTTCCTCTTCTAGCCGCGTAGCGGCGCAGGTCCTTAGCCAGGGGGCAAGCCCTTAAGTTTAGCCGACTTTTTTCCGTTTGTTTTGAAGTTGTAAACCAGTGGCGAGGAGTTGGAGCGAGGTCCAGCCGCGCCAGAGAACGATCCAGCCGGGTTGCTTGTCGCCTTTGCGGTTTTGATGTCCGCCGAGGCGCGCGAGCGCGAAGTAGAACTCGTGAATGGTCCAGTCGAGATGCACTTCGCCATGACGCCACAAGCTGAGCGCCTCAATGTATGGTTCGGCGACAACCGTGCGCGCGGGCGTGGTCTTGGCATCGGCGCGGCGGCTGACGTCGCGCAGGTTGAGCAAGGTCAGCGCAACGATCGATTGCAGCGCGATCATGGGCTCCAGCCGTGCAACGTGCGTGAATTGCATGTGCTCAATGTCGCAGCCGGTCTTCATCGCCTTGTGATATTCCTCGACGATCCAACGGCATTCGTACCAGGTGATGACTTGCCGCGCCGCGCTGGCTCCATCGATGGGTTCGTTCGTCAGCAGGAACCATTCCAGCGGTTCGGCGCCGCGCGGCGGATCGCTTTCCCAGACGCGCACCACCCACAACGCCAGCGGTTGGTTGCCATGTTGTCCGCGTTTGTTCCTGGGTGGGAGGACGCGCAGTGCGGTGTACGAATATTGCAGTTTCGCCGTGCGGGCGGGCGGGCCATCTTGCGCGGGGACTTCCAACTCGAAGGAACCAACCGCTTTCGTTTTGCGCACCAGTTGCCGCAGCGGTTGCTGCCTGGCCTGGCCTGTGTGTTCGGCGAGCACCTGGCGATTGTGGGTCGAGCGAATGACAAAGCGCCGCCCGCTATGCGCTTCGTGCTCGAGCGCCTCGAAAGTGTCGCCGCCGCGATCGAACACGGTGATCAGCTTGGGATCGCCAGGCAATGGCTCGGTTCCCTGCAGCCACAAGCGGCTCTCGCGCGATTCCCGCGCCGCGGCCTCTTTCCGCGTTTCTTGCGGCGCGGCTACGCGTGTATGCAGGATCTGATTCGCCAATCCGAGCACCGAGCGCGTTGCGGGATCGACGATGAGCACGTTGTGGCAGACGTATCCGCGGCATGTGCCGTTGCCGATTTGTCCCAACTCTTCCAGCGAGTCCAGCCCGGAATAGTCGAGTTCGGTGGCATCGCAAATGGCCAACAGCGGCCCGGCATGCGCCGCAATGCGCTGTTGCGTTTCGAGTTGATGCGCTGCCAGCACGCTGGCATGCGTGACTTCGGGACGATTCATCAGCCGATACATCGCTTGCAACGCCATCGGGTCGTTGATTTTTTGCGGCAGCGTGCCGCCGGGGTGACGCGTCAAGGCGTCTGCCACCTGCACCAACCGCTTGGTTCGCGCTTTGTTGCCCAACTCCGCTCTCCCAAAATGAATCTCGCCAAACGATCGCTCCGCCTGGGACATGCCAGCACCTCCGTGAAACCATCGAGATCGGCTCCTTGCCGTTCTCCAGAGATGCTACGCACGCACCGAACCACCAGCCTGCCAGCATGCGTAAAAAAGTCGGCTAAAGTTAAGGGGCAAGCCCCGTGGTCGCAGGCAACAGCAACTTCAAAACTTGCGCTTCGGGCTGCCATAACGGCCGCGACTATCGTAACAGCAAATCCGCCCTTGGGCATTCACTCATTTGTGGGATAATGCCCCTGTCCGCCTTCGCCCCTCATCCCTTCACCCCTCCGCCCCTTGCCTTTCATGCACCGACAAGAAGTCGCCGCCGCGCATACCATCGTCGTGAAAGTGGGCACGCGCGTGCTGACGCATGCCGATGGGCAGCTCAATGAAGAGCGGATCACGCAACTGGCCGAGGAACTGAGCCATATCCAGCAGGCGGGGCGGCGCGTGGTGCTGGTCAGCTCCGGTGCGGTCGGCGCGGGCATGGGCATCCTGCGGCTCAGCAAACGGCCCAGCGATCTGGCGCACCTGCAGGCGGTCGCGGCGGTGGGCCAGATGCGGCTCATGGAGACCTACGACCGCATCTTCCGCCAGCATGGCCGGCACGCCGCGCAGGTGCTGCTGACGGCCGAGGATGTCGAGCATCGCACGCGCTACCTCAACGTCCGCAACACCCTTCTCACGCTGCTCGAATACCAGGCGATTCCGATCATCAACGAGAACGACACCGTCAGCGTCGCCGAGTTGCAAACGACCTTCGGCGACAACGACCGCTTGGCCGCGCTGGTGGCGACGCTCGTGCAGGCACCGCTCCTGGTGATCTTCTCCGATGTCGAAGGGCTCTACGACGGCGATCCGAAAGAGCCCGCGTCAAAACTCATTCCGACGGTGGAGAAATTCGACGAGCGAATCGAGTCTTTCGTGCGCGACAAGCTGACCGGCATGAGCAAGGGCGGCATGGCCAGCAAGCTTAAGGCGGCCAAGATGGTTTGCAGCGCCGGCGAGAACGTGATCATCGCCAGCGGCCGCAC
>DATJEN010000064.1:0-17769 GCA_035496575.1 Pirellulales bacterium | reverse complement strand
TCGACGTTGTACTCATCGCACAGCGAAATCAGGCGATCGTCGTCGGCGATTCCCTCGTCGTCGCCGATGGAGTGGAAGTCAACGTTGAACTGTTCGGCCAGGTAACGGCAGTTCGGACGGTTGCCGAGCATGACAGCGGCGTCGGCCTTGATTTGTCCGTCGCGGATGGCTCGCAACACGGCGAGCGCCGGCTCGGGCCGGATGGTCGTGCAGATCGCCAGCCGCGGGCGTGAGCGCCGCTCGTCGGGCGACCACACGCGCACCGACAATCCTTTGGCGCGGCCGATCTCGCGCAACTGTGGGGCCAGCTCGCCCCAATGTTCACCGGGCAACTCGATGCGCAGCAGCATGGCAAACAAGCTGAGCTCGTCATGGTCGTACATCTGGATTTCGGCGATGTTCGCGCCCACGCCCGTGACGTGGTGGATGATCGGATCGGCGAGGCCGCGATTGTCCGGGCCGACGGCGGTGATGACGACTTGCATGGAATTGACGAATGTTAGGGAGCCGGCGGCCAAAGCCCGTTGGCACGAGGTTCTCTAGTATATGTCACGGACACGCGGCCGATTTTGATTGCCCATAATCTTGACTGATGGTAATCGCCATGCCGCCATCGTGGCCCAAAGCGCAGCGCAGTTTTTGCAACGCTGCCGAGAGTGGAGTACGCTAGCGGTTCGGCAAATGGTCGCGCGCTCGCAGTGTTAAGAGTGTGTCCCATGAATCGAATCACAGGCGCTATCCTGATCCTGGCGGCTTCAGTCTCGGGGCATGGAGTGTTCGTTTTCCTGGCCAGCCATCCGCAAATCCACAAATACGATATCCCCGGTAGCGTCGCCAGCATGGTGCTCGCGGCTATCGCGACGTCAGCCGTGCTGGGCGTGTGGGGAGTGGCTTGCCTGATCAAAGGCGACCCGAACTGAAGCTGCTGCGCTCAGCCGCCATTCTTTGTGCCAACAAGCGTTGTCTCGATGGCACAGCCGGTGCATTTCTACCCACCGGTCGGTTGGACGTTCCGACGCGCAATCCGTTTCAAAATCGTGTGATGCGCGCTTGAATTCAGGCGCGGCCATGCCTATAACAGATGAGTCGGCTGCGCTAGCCAATCACATCTGTCAAGCGCGGCACTCGACTTGCATGTCTTCGGAACAGTGCGGCAGTCAGAAAATTCTGGTCGGATTCGCCGATCCAATCGACGGCTGCTGCGTAATAAACATGTCTTTTCTTGGAACAGGAACTAGCCGGTTCGCGTCGCGCGCACGGCCACGTCGCAGCTCCATCACATCTCTACAAGCGGAGGCACTCGACATGATACGCAAAGCACGTAACTTCGACATGTCGGTCTCGGATCCTACGCCCGAACAAATCCGGGAGCGCAGCGAAGCAATCCGCAAAGGTTGGGGACCTCGCGAACGGGCGCGGCGAAGTGGTTTCAAGCGCGTGCACTGGACGCCGCCTGTTTTCTCGGACAGCGAGCTGCCCGGCTATTCGGCCGGCGAGAACGATCGCTAGAAGCCTGAGCGAGCGGCAGCGATTGCTTGCTTGCACGTGGCATTGGAATTAATGCCTAAGCCACTGTGAGGCAATCATCACGTTCCAGTAGTTGTGCCGGCCGGAACCTTTCGCCCGCTGCCAATACTCTTCGCCTTTATCCTTGTCGCCGCGATCGCGCAACAGGCAGCCGGTATAGAACTCCACGTTGGAGCGGCCTCCAGGGGATTTCTTGCAGATCTCATCGATGGCTTCGAGATCGGGCTGTTTCATCTCCGGGTCGTGCCATACGTTATTCATCCACTGTGCCAGCTCGACGAGCTCGCTGAAATTGTTCTTGTCTGGACTGCGGTAATTCTTACCGTCGCGAATGACCGACTCGATCGCCCGATCGCGCTCTTCGAGGTCGCCAGCTTCCGACGCCAATAAAGCCCATTGCATGCCGGGCCAGGGGCTCTTCGATCGCTCGTGGGCCGAACGGAACTGTTCGCGCGCCTTTTTCTTATCCCCCTTGAGCAGGTAATACACTCCCAGACGCTCGTGATCGTTTGGAACGTCGCTTTCTTCCAGACCCTCGGCGGTTTGCTCGGCGAGTTGGGCAGCGCTTTTACGGTCTCCCTTTCCCGTGCGGCAACACCAGAAGAACCATTCGAATTCTTGTGCCGGGTAACGTTGCGAGGTTGTGCTCGTCCATTTTTCGGCCTGCTCCCAGTGTTCCAGATTCTCGTTGCACTCCGCGGCGCACAACATGGCCCAAGCGGCGCCCGTCGCCGCCGCCGCTTCGGCATAGGGCAGCGCCTCGTCCGAGTGTTTCTTGCTCATCAGCCAATTTGCGATCATCACGCGGCTCCGCGCGTGCGCGAGCCCAAAATCTTCATACTCTAACGATTGATCCAAGGTCTCTTTCCATTTGTCGGGTTTTTTCTGCTGCCAGTAAGCATTGGCAAGCGTTTCGAAACCCCATTGATCCGGCGCGAGTTCGACATAACGTTTGGTGCAACGTTCGGTGTCCGACCACCGCCCGAGCTGTTGATAGCGCAACGCCAGGCTGCGCCATACCGTCGCATGTTGTTTGAAATCGTTCTCCCACTTTTCGAGTTGCGCTTGGGTCACGGCCGGATCGTTTAGCACCAGACCCGCAATGGCTTGTGGCGAGTGGGGGCTGACCGCCAACAATTGTTGCGACAATGTGGCTTGCGGCTGAAGAAGCGTCGACTGCTCCAGGTCTGGCGCGATTGCATCCGCGTGAAGTAGAATCGAGCGCATCGTTTCTCGGTTGATCCCCGGCCCGTTCGCCCGTATGTTGGCTCGCAACTGAACCGCGACACGATATTGCGGCAATCCGGCATCGACCCAATTGGTCTTATCCAGAATCTCGCGAACGGGCGTGGCGCTGCGTTGCGGATCGACGACGATGGCCCACAGCAGCCCCGCCGAGGGATGTGGCCCGACAACCGTCTTGCCGGCCTCGACGACCGCGCGAAAAGACTCCAGAGGCAGCCCCAGCCCATGGGCCAAAAAGTCCATGCGGTTGAAAACCTGAAGGAACGTTTGTTCCTCGATGAGCCGGCCCAGCAGTTCCCAAGACATCTCCTGCGGGTCCTTGTCGGCCGCTCCCCGATCGATGAGGCTCGCCACAAGGTCAGCCCGCGCGACCCCCGGTGCGACCACTGCGTCGAGCGATTCTTGGTCCCGTTCGGGTGGTTTGAGGTTGCCGATTTCGCGAACGAGCGCGGGCGGCAGCCCCGGCATGTCACCCAAGCGATCCGGCAACGTCGAAGTCAGTACTTGTGCTCCAAATACCGTCGTAAAGTGCCGATTGCTGACGCCGCGGTAGCGATTCATCGAGTCGCAGATTGCATAGCACTCAGGAGCAACTTTAAGAGCCTCGCGACCGATGCGCAAGGAGAGCGACTCGCAGTTCGAATGCTCGACGACCAGGTAAGAACAAAAAGCCGCGAGTTGCCGCACGTCCTTGTTATCCACGGCCTGGATCGCGGCGAGATCGTAGCGGCAAAGGCCTGCGACAATGGGCAGCCAGGCGGGCGAATCCGTTGTTGATTTGGCCTCCTTGTCGGCCTGCGCGGCAAACTCCAGATCCTTGAGTGCCGCTGCGTGCAACCCGCACATGGCCTTGCCATAAGCTCGGTGTTGCAACGACCACATGCTTTGTTTGTCGAGGTTGACCAGTCGCTCCGCATACAAGAGCGCGCGGGCGAAAAACACTTTGTAAAACGCGCTCCAGTGCGACGTCGTCAAGCGGCCCAGGTTGGCGTACCCGCGCACGAGTCCAGCCAGCGTCTGTGGAGATTCCCCTTCGTTGCGAATCTGTTGGTGCAGCGCGCGCAAAGCCGCAAACTGCGACAGCAGATTCATTTCAGACAACTGCCGCTCCACTTGCGTCGACAATTCAGCGGTGCCCGCAGGCTTGCGCGCCTTTGACTCGAAGCCCGCTTTAGTCAAGCTCGCGACCAACGCTTCCCGTGAAAGAGCTTCGCACCGGTTTGCAAATTGCGAGTAATCAAAAACCGCGGGGGGCCAGGCTTCGGTGATTTCGATCTTGTGCTCGACACTATCTGAAACGGACTGGCTCCATTCCAAGCGGAGTGCCAAGGCGGCGGTGAAATGACCGGTAACCTTGAATCCGACAGTTTTGCAATCGCCCTCTGCCGGCATCGACTCGCGCAGCGCCATATCGCGCGTCGACAGCCCCATCTCCTCGCGCGCCGCCAGCAGCACGGCCTGTCGCGCGATCTCGCGGACCAGCAAACTGCCGCCGCGATGGGGAGGTTGTCGTAGCTCCGGTTCCTGCGCTTTAAGGGCCAGTGTCTTGGGAGCCCCGGCGCTCGTCGTGGCGCATAGCAAATGGGCGAGAAGTCCTGCACCGACAACGTACGACACGAGCCTCATGATGCTGGCCTTTCTTATGGCTGGTCTGCTTATGCGCATCGAGCGAGACACTCCTTACTTAACATTCCGCGCACACACAATCAATTAGCGAATCCTAATTCTTGCAACTGTGAACCACCGAACGTAGTTGTTACACTTCCGGCGAATGTTGCTTCTATGCACGCACCGCCGGATCGCCCGCTGTTGACGACCAACCGCGCAATCGCCTGGTTCTTGCGCGCCTGTGCGAGTGATGGGCGCGACGAGCTACGGCTTTCTCTTTTGCAGCGCAGCATGGCGCTGTTTGGCTTCGCGCTTTTTGTCGCGACCTGGCGGCTGTGGATTCCCCAGCGGGAATTTCCGCAGGTCCCGTTTCTGCGCGGCCTCTATCTGCCCGCCGAGTGGTTCGAGTGGCTTGCGCTGGGGCTGCTCGTGGCTGGCCTGGCCGGAATGCTCCTACTGACGCGGGCTGCTGGCCGAGCGGCCCTGATTGGGTTCGCGGCCGCGCTGGCCGTGCTTTTTGCCTACGACCAACAGCGGTTTCAGCCGTGGGCTTACCAGTTTCTGCTCATTGCAATCGTGCTGGCCAGTGGGCAGCCTAAGTTGGCCATCTGCCTGTTGCGTGCATTCATCGTCAGCTTTTACTTCTACTCCGCGCTGACGAAGTTCGATTACACGTTCTTGCACACCCTGGGCCAGCAGTTTCTCGATACCCTCGTGCGGCCGATTGGATTGGCGCCCGACGATTGGAGTGCTCATGCGCGCCTGGTTGCTGCAGGCTTGTTTCCGGCGGTCGAATTGGCGGTCGCCGTGGGATTGACCTTTCGACGGACGCGCACAGCCGCGCTCGTGCTGTCGCTTGCGGTGCATGCGCTGCTGCTGTTCATCCTCGGCCCGTGGGGGCTCAACCATCGGCCGGGCGTGTTGATTTGGAATGCCTACTTCATGGTCCAGAATCTGATTTTGTTTTGCCGTGGCGAGCACCTTGCTGCCGTCGCGCGCAAATTGAGACTGGCCTCCGAGGCGCAACAGGTTGATCAAGCGGCCGAGAGTCCGAGTGCTGCGCGAGGTGTGCCCGTTTCTACCTGGGCGGCGATCGCTGTCGTCATGGCTGCGATCGCGCTGCCGCTATTGGCGCCGAGCACGTGGTTCGACCTGTGGCCCTCGTGGGGCCTCTATGCGCCGAGCGCGGAGCGCGTGCACCTGCTGGTGCACCGCAACGATCGCGAGCGCCTGCCGACATGGCTGCAATCGTATTTGGAACACCCGGATTCGGCCGCCGAACCCTGGCAGCGGTTTCGACTGGACCGCTGGGCGCTTGATAGCACCGGTGCGCCGGTCTATCCGCAAAACCGCGTGCAACTTGGCATCGCCAGGGGTGTGATCGACCGCTACGGCCTTGTCGAGCGGACGCGGGTAATCCGCTTTAGCCTCGCCGATCGGTTCAGCGGCGAGCGGTCATTCAAGATCGCCGCGGGACCAGCCGAACTGGAGGCGGCCACTGACGAGTACTGGCTGGGCAGTATTCCGCGGGCTGCGAAACGAGAGCGTGCCGAACCGGAGAAATGATCGCGGTTGGCCTCTGGGGCTCGATTTGTGGCGGTCGGCACCAATATTGGGTCGAGCGCGACGAATAGGTGGCGGACCCCGGCTAGACATTCGCGCCCAATTTGCCGCTCAGCAGGCGGAAGGAGTTTTAGATGAAACCCGTTGCCGCTCGACTTTCGGCTATTCTGGCCATCTTGGTCGTGACTCTCTCGAGCGTGCGGGCCGCGGAGGCGGAACGCTCGGCCGCCGAACGGCACTTCGAACGCGGGTTCTTTTTGCAGGTCCACGAGCGGAACCTGGAGCAGGCCGCCGCGTCCTACAAGGCCGCCCTGGCCGAACCGGACATTCCTGCCGAGCTGCGCAGCCGGGCCACGTATCGACTGGCCCAGGTGCAAGAGGATCTCGCCGCAGCCGACTTTGCACGTTTGATGCCGCCTGACTGCTTGGGCTATGCCGAGCTGGTCGAGCCGGGCAAGCACATCGAGCGCATCCTGTCGATGATGCAACTGACCGGCAACACTGAGCCGGCAGCCGCCGCCGGCGCAAAGCCAGAACCCATCAAGCTCGGCAATGGGATCTACCTGCCCGCCGACTTCACCGTCAGCCCGGCTCTGATTGCCGAAGTCTCGAAGCTGCGCGGCATTGCCGCGGGCATCACGGGGATTACCGAGCAAGGGCGCCCGCAGGGACTGGTAGTGTTCCATGCCGGCGATTGCGACCTGGTGCGCGGCATCGTGGAAACGGCCGTGCAAGTGCTTGAGCCCGTCGAGTCGGTCGAGGGTTTTAAGACCTATCGCGTGCAGGATTTCGGGTACCTGGTCGTCAGCACGCGGCTGGTGTTGCTATCCGACTCGCGCGAACAACTCGTGGCGGCGATCGGCCGCTTGCGTAATCCTCAAGCGGCCAGCTTGGCGTCGAGCGAAAAGTTCCGCCGCGCCGCCGCCGAAGCCAAAGGTTCGCTGGCCTTCGTGTTCGTGGATGGCCAACGAGCCGTAGAACGCTTCGCGCCGCAGTTGAAGGGCTCGGAGGGCGCGATGGTCCGAGCGCTACTCGACCTCGAGCATTTGGAATCGTTCACCGCCGCGCTCACCACCAACGAGCGCGGGCTGCAACTGCGGGCGAGACTGTCACTGGCCGAGGGCCATCACAACATGATCTATGCGCTGGTGCGCACGGCGCCGGCCACGCGGCGATCGCTGACGCACGTGCCCGCCAATGCCGCGGGAGTGCTGCTAGTTGGCCTCAATCCGGCCGACCCCAATCCCACGAGTGCTCCGCCCACGCCAGGTGCTCCGCCACCGATCAGCGCGATGGACATTGGCCGCGAGCTGTTCCACAACATCGAAGAGGTGGCCGTTTTCGCTTCCGCGCCCGCGGAGGGCTCGCAGCCGTTGCCTGAGATTGCCGCCGTCATCGCGGTGAAGGACGTGGCCAAGAGCGAAGCGCTGTGGAATCAGATTCTGACGCTGGCTTCGATCGTCGGAGCACGGCAAGCCAAGCCGCCGGCCGATGTCTCGATTGAAGGCGCCGCCGGGCGATTGTACAGCTTTGATGGTTTCCCACAGGTGGCCATCGTGCGTGGCCCTCGCGAGCTCATTATCGGCACGCAAGCCGCCGTGGCCGCCTCGATCAAGGCCGATCGCGACCGACAGTCGATCGCCACCGATCCGGCCTTCGCGCCTTTGCTCGCGCGGCTGACGCCGGATACCAGCAAGGCGCTGTTGGTCGACGTGGGACGGGCCGTTGCGGTTGCCGCGGCCATGTCGGTTCCTCAATCGCGCGAGCTAAAAAGCATTGCTCCGCTGGTGCGCGATCTCAAGGTGTCACTGGTCACCGACGAAGCGCCCAACCAGTTCACCATCACGGCCGAGGTGTCCGGGTTGCCGAAGTTCCGAGATATTCACGCGCTGCTGAGGGCTCAAGGCAAGCCTGGCCGCGTGGCGGCGGATAAGTGAACGGGGGCTGCCCGGATCGCGGTTCGATTTGGGCTCAACCCTTGCCGGTCAGCTCATCGGCGAGCGCTGTCGCGCCGTAGATCTTTCGTAACGCTTCGATGATCGCGGCCGAGTGAACGCTGATGGCGCGGGCTTCGCGATCGGTGTACACGAAGTCGAGCACCAGCGACTGGATGTTGCCGTCGAAGATAATTCCCACGACCTCGCCCGCCCGATTCACCACCGGGCTGCCGGAGTTACCGCCAATGATGTCGGCGGTGCTCACGAAGTTGAAGGGAGTATCCGCCTTCAACTGGCTTTTGTGCTTGAGCCACGACTGCGGCAACTCAAACGGTGGCAGGCTGCCGTGCTGCTCGGCATGTTTGAAGCTGCCGACCATGGTGGTCCAGGCGGGTAATTTTTTGCCGCCATCCTCGTAGCCTTTGACCTGGCCGAACGCCAGCCGCAGCGTAAAGGTCGCATCGGGGTACGTGCTCTCGCCCTCGATCGCGAAGCGTGCCTTGGCGATTTTGGCATATGCCTGCCTTAGCGGCTCTTCGACACTGTCTTCGTACGTCTTTCGCACGGCGCGCGCGGCCGGATCGATGGTGCGCGCCAGCGCGATCATGGGGTC
Source organism: Pirellulales bacterium (assembly GCA_035496575.1). Lineage (GTDB taxonomy): Bacteria > Planctomycetota > Planctomycetia > Pirellulales > PALSA-1355 > PALSA-1355. The sequence continues at coordinate 9,276 of DATJEN010000064.1, read as the reverse complement.
GTCGCAGCTTTCGATGGCGGCACGTCCGCCCTCGGCCAGCTTTTTGCGATAGGCCACGTCCCCCAGTCTGGTGCCGGAAACAAGCTGGGTGGCGCGGGCGACGGGTGACATATCGGCCATGATTTGCTTCGCATAATCTTCGCCGCCGGCCCTCTCGAGCAAATAGCTCAAGGAATCGGTCAGCTTGACGATCTCCAGGTCGTTGTAGATCGGAGCTTCGGAAAAGAGTTGCTGCTTGAGCGAGTCGAGCCCGGCCTCGGCATATTCGCGCAGACGGTCGGCATTGGGCTTGGTCGATTCTTCGCTCAGCCGCACCAGCATGCGGGCAATCCCATACAACTCGGAGTTGAACGCGGCGCCGCGCTCATACAGTTCGTAGTTGGTGAAGATGGAACCCCACGCGCCCAGCGCCGTTTCGACGTTCGCCCAGGCGTCGCGCGCGTCGCGCAGCTTGGGGTCGTTATCCACGGATTGACGCAGCGAGGCCTCCGCCTTGCGCTTGGCCTGCATGATGGCTGGATCTTGCAAGCCGGCCAGGCCGCCCAGGCGCGCCTTGCGGCTGTTCTGATAACTGAACAGATCGTCCTGGGCGCGACGGGCATTCTCGAGGCCACGATCGGCGAACGTTCGCAGCAGCACTTCGCGGCGCCGCAATTGATTGAGCGTGTTTGGGAAAACCCGATCGCGCAAGAATTCCAGATGGGCCACCGTGTTCAAGCGATCCGTGCGGCCGGGGTGGCCGGCGACGAAGATGAGCTCTTCATCGGTCGCGCCGGCTTTGCTCCAGGACAAATAATGCTCGCGTTTGATGGGCTGGTCGTTCTCGTACACTCGAAAGAAGCAAATATCCAAATCGAAGCGCGGATATTCGAAATTGTCGGGGTCGCCGCCAAAGAAAGCGATGTCTTTCTCGGGCGCGAAGACAAGCCGCACGTCGGTGTATTTCTTGTAGCGATACAGGTTGTAGACGCCGCCCTGGAACAGCGTGACCACGTCGCTGCGCAAACCGGTCTTGTCGAAAGATTCTTTCTCGATCGTGTTGCGCACCGCGCGGCGGGCTTGCTGGGCCGCGGCGGCATCCATGCCCGGCGTGACCGCGGCGTTGACGCGCTCGGTGACATCCTCGATGTCCATCAGCACGTTCAGCTCCAAGTCGACGCACTTGATTTCCTCGTCACGCGAGCGGGCGTGGAAACCGGTCTTGATGAGGTCCTTGTCCTGGCTGCTGAGTTTCTGCAGGCAGTCCGCGCCCACGTGGTGGTTGGTCATCACCAGCCCGTTGGCGGATACGAACGATCCCGATCCGCCGCTATTGAAGCGGACCGCGGATTTCTGCAAGTGCTCGAGCCAGCCGTTGCTGGGATCGAAGCCATACTTCTCCTTGAGCAGTTTGCGCGGCGGCTGATTGAACAGCCACATGCCTTCGTCCGAATTCGCGGTGTCGCTCATGATCGAGATCGATAGCGCCACGGGCGCGGCAAGAAGGAAAGCACGCAGTCGAGTGGAATGTCGCATGGAGAAGGGCCCTTTCTGGCGGTCATCTGGACGCGATTGTTTCAGGTGATTACTTGTTGGTCGGATTGCCGCGGGCAGCGGGCCGATCGCTGAAGCTGGCCAACAGCCCCGTCATGGCGAGCACCACGATCAACAGGCCGAATGCGGCCAGCGACGTGGCCCAGTTGGCTTCGCTGAGCGGCGATTCGAAATACGAGTAGCTGCCCAGGTTGAGCCACGAATTGAACTTGTCCGGGGCGAACGACAAAAACGCGATCAGCACGCCTGCGATCGAGCCGCCCGCGATATAGCCGGAGCTCATCAGGACGCCGGGACTGGTTTCGCCTTCGTCCTTGCGCTTAACCTTATCTACGAACAGCCGCACCAAACCGCCCACGAAAATGGGCGTCGATGTTTGAATGGGCAGATAAACCCCGACGGCAAAGGGCAGTGAGGGCACGCCCGCCAGCTCGAGCACGACCGCCAGCAGAGCTCCGACCAGCACGAGCTCCCAAGGCAGCTTGCCGTTCAGAATTCCGTCGATGATCAGGGCCATCAAGCGGGTTTTGGGGGCCTCGAACTTGTTCGCGACCGGGGTGTCGTCGTCGCGCTTTTTCAATTGCCCGTTGATCGCCGGATCGACGTAATAGGAAATCACGCCGCGATCGTCGACCAGGTATTTGCCGGCGCGGACGCCGCGGATTTCGCCCTCGCCGGCATGCAGCACGTGATAGAGGGTTTGATCTTTGCCGGCATACTCTCCGCCCACGGTTTCCATTTGCGTGAGCTCTTTGACATTGTCGATGCGCGTGCGCGGGAGGTAGGCCGGGTTTTTCGTGTAGACCGTGCCCGCATCGTTGAGCAGCAACAGGGTGATGCCCATGGCCACGGCCGAGGTGAGCGCGCCGATCAGAATGGCGATCTGCTGCGAGCGCGGGGTGGCGCCGACCAGGTAGCCGGTTTTCAAGTCCTGCGAGGTCGTGCCGCCGTTCGAGGCCGCGATGCACACCACGGCTGCCACGCTGAGCGCGGTGAGCGTGGCCGCCTTGCCGGTGTGCCCCAACAGCACGAAGCCCAGGCAGGTGAGCAATAGGGTGGCCACCGTCATGCCCGAGATGGGATTCGATGACGAGCCGATCTCGCCGGTCAAGCGCGAGGAGACGGTGACGAACAAGAAGCCAAACATGAGGATGAAAATGGCCCCGGCAATTCCCTCCACGCTGAAGCCGAGTCCCAGGGCCGGCGAAGCGGCCATGGCCAGCACCAGGCCCAGGCTGCCAAACACAACTACTGCCAAGGGCAGGTCGCGGTCGGTGCGCGCCACGCCCTTGGCCTTGCCGCCACCTCCGGTCGACAGATCGCCGAACGCCCCGCGCAGCGAGCGAAAGATCATCGGCAGCGCTTGAAACATGCTGATGATGCCGCCGGTGGCGACCGCGCCCGCGCCGATATAGAGAATGTAGTTGTTGCGGATCGCTCCCACGCTCATGTTGCGGATGAGGTCGCCCGTCGCTGGCGGCAGCGGCTCTTGCAAGCGGCCGCCGACGAGCACGATCAAGGGCACAAGCACCAGGTAGGCCAACACGCCGCCCGACATCATGATCGAGGCGATGCGCGGCCCGATGATATAGCCCACGCCCAACAGCTCGGGCGCGAGCTCGCCGCCCAGAATCCCGCCGACGAGCCCCTTGCTGCTTGCGGTGGGCATCATGCCTGCGCCGGTCTTGGAATATAGAGCCAGGTTGACGTCCTCGGGCCACAGGCCGAGCGCCTTCATGGCGAACTTGTGCATGAAGGCAAGTCCAAAGCCGGCGAACACGGTTTTGGCCGTCGCGCCACCTTCCTCGCCCACGATCAGCACGTCCGCGCAGGCAGTGCCCTCGGGATAGCGCAGTTTTCCGTGCTGCTGCACGATGAACGCGCGGCGGAGTGGGATCATCATCAGAATGCCAAGCAGCCCGCCCAGCGAGCCGACCGTCATCACGCGCACGGCGCTCATGTCGAAGCCGAGCAAGAGCAGGGCGGGAATGGTGACGCCCAGGCCAAAGGCAATCGATTCGCCGGCCGAGCCGGTCGTCTGCACGATATTGTTTTCGAGAATGGTGGCGGGCCGCACGCGGAACAGCTTGGCGAGCCCGCGGAACAGAGTGATGGACAAGACGGCGACGGGAATGGAGGCCGAGACCGTCATGCCAACTTTGAGCACGAGGTACAGCGACGAGGCGCCGAAGATGATGCCCAGCACGATGCCCGCCAAAACGGCCGGCCAGGTGAACTCGGGCATCGAGGCGCCGGCGGGTACGTAGGGCTGATGTGCGGGCGCCGCGGGCTGATATGCGGCAGGCTTCTTCTCGACAACCGGAGGTGCTGCCATCGCAATCCTTTTCGACCGGCTTTGGCGAGCTTTCCGAGCGTCGCATCAGCCGTCCGCGCCCTTTAGAATGGACGCTCGAACGGACTGGGAACGCTCGCCGATTTCCGCCCCTAGGAGCCGTTATTCTAGCGATCGACCCAGGGCAGGGCCATGCTGACATGCGGGCAAAGCGGACCAGGGGAAATGCACGCCTGGTGCCTTCGCCCGAGATTGTTTTTCATCGTGGCCCCCGCATGCTACGCTCGTAACCAAGCGCAAAAAGGGAAGCAAGCGATGGCCGTGCGATGAGCCGCCGGCAAGCATCCCTTGCGGCGCGCACGACTGAAGGACCACGCGCGTGATTCGTCCTACCGAGCTTGCTGATTCTCGAGTGCTGGTGGCGCTGGCCACGCAGACGGGCGTGTTCAAGCCCCACGAGATGCAGGCTTTGGAGGAAGTGCTGGCGGACTATCACGCCGGCAACAAGCGACTGGGCCATCACAGCGTCACGTTCGAAGAGGGCAAGGAGATCCTCGGCTTCGCCTACTATGCCCCGGCGGCCATGACGGACCGCACCTGGTACTTATATTGGATCGCGGTCACGCGGCACACGCAGGCACGCGGCATCGGCAGCGAGTTGCTCAAGCACGTTGAAGACGACGTGCGCGCGCAACGTGGACGGATCTTGCTGATCGAAACTTCTTCGCAGCCACTCTATGATCTGACGCGAGAGTTTTACGTCAAGCACTCGTATGAGAAAGCGGCCGTGATCGCCGATTTCTATGCCGACGGCGACGACCTGGTGATCTTCGGCAAGCGCTTGACTAGCGCGACCTGAGCTGCCCTCTCGCGCCGACTGGCCGTCACTCAATAATCTTGAGCCCGGGGATCGCCTCGACGAGCTTCTTGCGGCCGGCGGGCGTGGTTTGCGTGAACGCCAGCTCGAGCTCTTTGAGAGCCTTGAGCTCGCGCAGTTTTTCCAACCCGGTGTCGGTCACCGAGGTGTTGGCGAGGCTTAAAAAAGTGAGCTTCTTGAGCTGTTCGAGATTCGCCAATCCCTCATCGGTCGTTTGCGTTCCGTCGAGATTCAGATATTGCAAGTTCACGAGATCGCGCAAGCTCGGCAGGCCCGCATCGGTGACCGCGGTGTGCCACAGATCGAGCCGCGTGAGGCTCTTGCAATCTTTCAGGTTCGCCAGGCCGGCATCGTTGACTTCGGTTTCGGCTACGTCGAGCACTGACAGCTTCGGCATATTCTTCAGATACGCGAGCCCGGATCCGTCGAGGCCGGCGTTGCGCAGCTCGAGGCGTTTCATCTCTTTGAACCCGGCCAGGTGCTCAAGTCCTTTGTCGGTCACGTTGGTGCGGAGCAGGTACAGCTCAGTGAGCCGCGACATGCCTGCTACGTCGGCCAAACCGTCATCGCTAACCTGCGAATCCTCGAGTCCCAGTCCGCGCAGTTTCGTCAGCCCACGGATTGCGTGCAGGCCGGTGTCGCTGACATTGGGATTTCGCAGCTTCAGGACTTCCAGATTCGAGAGGTTGGCCAGATTCTCGAGGCCCACGTCCGTGACCAGCACGCAACCGCGCAAGTCGAGCACGCGGAGCTTCGAGATTTTCGCCAGGTGTTCCATGCCGGCATCGCCGAAGTTGTTGTACAAAAGATGCAACTGCTCGACCTGCGGCAGTTTGGTCAGGTGTTCGAGTGCCGCGTCAGTGAGGTACGACGAGCGGCGCAGGTTGAGCGACTTGAGGGTGGGAATCTTCTCGAGCACCGCCAGCCCGTCATCGGTGATCTCGGTGTTCTCGAGGTGCAGTTCGCGCAGCTTGAGGCCGGCGAGCTGTTCCAAGGTCTTGTTGCTGACCTCGGCTCCTTCGAGGTCGATCCGCTCGAGCTTCGGCAGTTGCTTGAGCTGTGAAAGATCGAGGCCCTTCAGATTGGCGCGCGAGAAATCAATCGCGGTCACGCGCGCGGGCGAGCCAGCACGAGTTAGCTGCGCGCCGGCTTGTTCGAGCGCCGCCACCACCTCCGCTGGATCGGCGGCCGGCTCTTCGGCGCCAGACTTCGTAGCGTCGGCGGACGGAGCTTCCGAGACGGGTTTTACCGTTTTGCTCTTAGGCGTTGCGAACGGGTCATCGTTGCGCGCGACATCGGCGGCTGGTTTGCCGCAACCGGCAAGGCCCAGCAAGGCTATCGAAACAAAACAAAAAAGCGCTTTCATGTCAGTACGATCCCCATCCAAAAAAGAACGGCTGCGAAGCGCCCAAAATGAAAGGGGCGCTCGCAGCCGTGTCATCGTAACGCGCCTGGTCTACAGCTTGTAGCCCTCGCGATATTTGGGTGTCACCATGCTGGCTAGCTCCGGAGCGTTGGTCGCCTCGAGCTGCCTGGCATTCCATTCGATCTTCTTGCCCGGGGTGTCCGGATCGCGTGCGGCCCAAACCGCCAGGTTGCCCAGCAAGATGGTTTCGGTGAGCGGCCCGGCGTAGTCGGGGAAATTCGAACAGGTCGTGGGTCCGCCCTTGATGGCGCGGGCGAAATCCGAGAAGTGATTGATCGGCTCTTCGACCTCTTTCTTGGGATCGCTGGCGCCGCCGAACAACTTGTAACCCTTCTCGGCGTAATCGCCGGGCGCGTAGAGCGTGCCTTTGTCGCCGATCAACAGCGCGCCGGAGTCGGACACCTGCTCGTCCTTTGGCAAGTCGAACAAGCTGCTGTCGGGTTTGTTGCCGCCGTCGTACCACACCATCTTGACGGCGGGCCGATTGCCGTTGGCGGGAAACTCATAGGTAATCGCCGAACGCTTGGGAAAGCTGTCGCCGTTATGGCCTGAGGTCGTGGCCTGCACCGAAGTGGGATCGCGCAGATCGAGCGCCATGAACGGCATGTTGACCGTGTGGCAAGCCATGTCGCCGAGCGCGCCGGAGCCAAAATCCCACCAGCCGCGCCAGGCAAACGGATGATATCCGGGAGCGTAAGGCCGCACCGGCGCGGTGCCCAGCCACAAGTCCCAGTGAACGTTAGCGGGTACGGGCGCTTCGGGCGGACGCGAACCGCCTTGCGGCCAGATGGGACGATTGGTCCACACGTGAACTTCCTTCACGTTGCCAACCGCGCCCGCCTTGATGTTGGCGGCCGCTTCGCGCAGCTTCTTGGACGAGGTGCCTTGGTTGCCCATCTGGGTGACAACCTTCATCTCGCGGGCGATTTCGCCGAGCTTGCGCGCTTCTTGAATCGTGCGAGTCATTGGCTTTTGCGTGAAGCAGGCTTTGCCCAACCGCATCGCCATGGACGAAGCAGCCGCATGCATGTGGTCGGGCGTGCTGACCGTGACGGCGTCCACGTTCTTGGCGACCTCATCCAGCATCTTGCGAAAATCGTTGTAGCGCGCGGCGTCGGGGAAGCTCTTCGAAGCAGCCTTCTCGAGCGTATTGTCGTCGACGTCGCAAATGGCAACGACGTCGCCGTGTCGCTTGGCATCGCCGGAATCGCTGCTGCCTTTGCCGCCGACGCCGATGCATGCGAAGCGAATGCGCTCATTGGGTGATTTGCTGTCTTGGGCGGCCGCGGTGCCCGCCACGAAAACTCCGACGCCGGTGAGCGCCGTGGTTTTAAGAAATCGACGACGATCGGTCAGATAGGACATGACTCCGGACTCCTGGACTAGGCTGGACTCGATGGCGGGAAATTTTGACCTGCCCCTAGCGATAGACCATAATCTCTGGCACCATGCCTCGCAATCGGGTCGGAAGCCGTGCCGCTGCATTTATTTAGCGGCTTGGCTCGTCGAATGAACGAGCGGCAATTGCGCGGATTTGGCTTGACCGTGGCTTTGTACCCACGCAAGGTGGTGCGCGGCCGACAAGTTTTGCAGAAAAGCCGGCCGCTCGAGTTCGCGGCGGCATCTACTGGCAGTGCCTGATGAGGAATGAGGAAATGCCTGATGAGGAAATTCGATCCATGACGCGCACGAACCTGGCCGGATTTATCTTGTATGTGTTTGCCGCCTGCCCGGCGCTGGCCGCCACACCCTACCACGCCACAGCGTTTAACGGTCGCGACCTGGATGGTTGGCAGGTGACGGGCTGCGACGCGGGGGTCGACAATGGTTTGCTCGTGCTGCGCGGCGGCGATGGGTTCGTGAGAAGCAATGAGCGCCACGGCGATTTTGTCCTGGAGCTCGATTGGCGCGCGCGGCGGCCGTCGAACTACGACTCGGGCATCTACATCCGCGCCGATTTGCCGGCCCAAGGCAAACCGTGGCCGGCGCGCTACCAGGTCAATCTGAAACAGGGGGCCGAAGGCAATATCGCCAATCTGACAGGGGCAACCAGCAAGGGCTTGATCAAGGAAGGTGACTGGAACCATTTTAAGATCACCGTAAAAGGCGACACCGCCGAACTGGAGATCAATGGCAAGCCGGCCTGGAAAGCCTCGGGCCTGGAGAACGCCGATGGGTACATCGGCTTGCAATCCGAAGTGGACGGCGGCGGGCAGTTCGAGTTCCGCAACGTTGAAATCACGGACCTGGATTTCACGTCGCTCTTCAATGGGCGTGACTTAAGCGGATGGACCGGCGAAACCAAGGGCTATTTTGTCGAAGACGGCTCGCTCATCTCGCGCGAAAACAGCGGCGGCAAGATCTACACCGACAGCGAGCATGCCGACTTTTCCTACCGCTTTGATTTCAAGCTCAGCGAGGGCGGCAACAACGGTATTGGCATCCGCGCGCCGCTGACCGGCGACCCGGCCTACGCGGCGATGGAGATTCAGATCCTGGACGATACTTCGCAACGTTATAAGACCATCCAGCCTTGGCAGGCGCACGGCTCGATTTATGGTGTCGTGGCGGCCGAGCGGGGGCACTTGAAGCCCACCGGCCAGTGGAATCACGAAGAGATCATCGCCCGCGGCAATCACATCACGGTCATTCTGAACGGCGCCACGATTGTCGACGCCAAGATCGACCAGTCCGAATCGGCCAAAACGCTGGACGGCAAACCGCACCCGGGCCTGGCGCGGCGCGAGGGGCACCTGGCGTTCCTTGGACACGGCGCGCGAATCGAATTCCGCAACATGCGCGTGAAGGATTTTCCGGCCAGGTGAAAGCGATCGCGCCTGAGCCGCGTGCTTTTTAGGTTCTAGCGCGCCAGCCGCCGCAGTTCGCTTTGCGCTTCCGCCACCGCCCGCTCAGCGTCGCGCAATTCTTGCTCGCGCTGCGCGGCAGATTTGTTCACGCCCAAGAGTCGCGTGGTTTGCGTGGAGATGGCTTCGAAGACGTTCTCCTTGGGCCTGGTCGTGGAGGCGAGCCGCGCGTGCGTTTCCTGGGCGACGCGCAGTTTTTCGGCAAGCCCCGCGGATTCGGCGTCGCCCACCAGGTACAGCGCGACTTGTGCGCGGCAGCCTCCGGCGGGAATGACCGAGCTGG
>DATJEN010000063.1:0-23576 GCA_035496575.1 Pirellulales bacterium | reverse complement strand
AACTTGTGGGATGACTCCGACGAGGTTCATGTCGTGGACGTCGTCATCACGGCCGACGTCCGAGAACTCGACGCGCTCATTCGTAACCAGTTCCCGACCGCTTCCGTCAAACTCACGCCCACCTCTTCTTCGTCGCTCATCTTGAGCGGCTACGTGGATCGCACAGACCACGTGAACCGCATCGTGAGCATGGCGCAGGAGTTCTATCCCAAGATTCTCAACAACATGATGGTGGGCGGCTCGCAGCAAGTGTTGCTGCATGTCAAGGTAATGGAAGTTTCGCGCACGAATTTAAAGAATCTGGGCTTCGACTTCGCTAACTTCGCCGGAGAAAGCTTCATCGCTTCCACGCCCGCAGGAATCATCAACCGTGCCAGCGCCACGACTGGGCTGTTCCGCGGCGCCGGATCTTTGACTTCCAACGGCGCGGAAACCCTGCAGTTCGGCATCGTCAACGATCCAAGCGGCTTCGTCGGCTTCATCGAGGCCCTCAAACAGGAAGACTTGCTCAAGGTGTTGGCCGAGCCGAATCTCGTCACCGTCAGCGGCCGGCCCGCCAGTTATCTCGTGGGCGGCCAGATACCTTATCCGCAGCCGACGGGCTTCGGTAATATCTCGATCAACTTCAAACCGTTTGGCACGCAGATCGACTTTGTGCCCATCGTGTTGGGAAATGGCGGCGTGCGCTTGGAGGTCCGCCCACAAGTCACAGAGCTCGACCGCACCATCGGCGTTTCGATCAGCGGCACCACCGTGCCCGGCTTCCGCGAACGAATGGTGGACACCGGGGTCGAGCTGAAATTCGGCCAGACGCTGGCCATCGCCGGGCTGTTACAGCAGCGCACGGAAATTCAGAAACGGGGCTTCCCGTACTTAATGGACGTGCCGTATTTGGGCGCTCTGTTCTCGCGAAAATCGAACAAGATCAACGAAGTCGAACTTTTGATACTGGTCCGGCCAGAGCTGGTCGAAGCTCTCGATCCCGACCAGGTGCCGCAATGCGGCCCAGGCATGTCGACCGTCAGCCCGGATGATTGCGATTTGTACTGGAAGGGCTACGTGGAAATTCCGGCCAAGGGAGCCAATCTCATGGGCCCAGGCCCGGGCCCAGGCGCCTGCCCCGTGCCGCCACGCGGTCCTGGCAATGGAGGCCCGGAGGAGGTGGACACCCCGCCGCCCGCCGGCAGCATTCCACCCGGGGCTTCTCGGAAGCGCAACAGCGTGGTGATTACCAATGCCCCACCGCAACAACGGGCGCCTGAGTCGACCGCGCGGCGCGTCGCCAGCGGATCAGGCCGCGCTAACCCTGGCGATCCGCAGTATCGGAAGAACCCGACGGGCAGTGGGGCGAGTTCCTCACCACCCGGGTTCATCGGCCCCCTCGGCTATGACGTAAGAAAGTAAGGGCAACGCGCGACACACCCGCCGCAGCAGGCCGCGTCAGGTTCGCGCCGACGGTGGACGGCTGGAAGCATCCGATACCCTCTTTCGAACGGTCAGCTATGAGTAACGTGCTTCGGCTCGCGATTGTGGACCCCGTGGACGCATCACGCGACGCGCTCAAAGCCACGCTCTTGGGCATGGACATGGTGTGGCTCGAGGCCGAGTGCTCGCGATACGAGTTCTTCGCCGACGTCGTCGGGCAGACCAAGCCAGACATCGGAATCATTTCACTGAATCAAAATCCCGAGAAGGCGCTGCAGTTGGTCGCACAACTGCGCGAGAGCTCGGCCGACTGCAGCATCGTGGTTGTCAGCTCGTCAACCGACGGCAACCTGATCCTGCGTGCCATGCGCGCCGGCGTCAAAGAGTTTCTGCCGCAGCCGGTGCGGATTGAAGACCTGGTAGCTGCTCTTCAGCGCATCGGAAACCAGCGCGCCGGCAGCGGTGACAGCAAGTCGCGCGGCAGCACCGTGATCGCGGTCGCGGGCGCGACCGGCGGCGTGGGCACGACCAGCCTGGCCGTCAACCTGGGTTGCATTCTGGCGGCCAATGCCGAGAACAGCGTGGCACTGATCGATATCGATCTGTGCTTGGGCGATGCCGACGTCTTTTTGGACACCATTCCCGACTATACGCTGGTCGATGTCGCTCAGAACGTTACCCGGCTAGATTTCACGCTGCTCAAGCGATCGCTCACGAAGCACGCGTCCGGACTATACCTGCTGCCTCGTCCGGTTCAGCTCGAGGACATGGCGCTCATCAAGCCTGACGATTTGCGGCGTGTGATCGGTTTGCTGAAGGCGACATTCACCCACATGATCGTCGACTTGTCGAAGGGCTTTAGCGCGATCGACATGGTCGCCATGGAAATGGCCAACCACGTGCTGGTGGTGACGCAGTTGGATTTGCCTTGTCTGCGCAACGTCGTACGTTTGATGATGTCGTTCGGGCAGATGGACACGATCAAGGACAACCTGAAGATCATCGTGAATCGAGTCGGGCTCGATAACCACATCGGATTGAAGAAAGCCCAGGAAACGATCGGTCGCGAAATCTACTGGCAATTGCCGAACGACTACCGGGTGATGGTTGAAGTCCGCAACAATGGCGTGCCGCTGATTGAGCAGGCGCCCAAGGCCGCGATCACGCAATCGATGATCGCGCTGGCCGAACGCCTGGATGGCAGAAGCGATGGCCAAACTCTGCCCGAAGACGCGGGCAAGTCGACGGTGGTCAAACTGCTGAACCTGTGGCCTGGGCGGGCGAAGGCCGCGAGCAAGTAGCTTGCTTGCTCGGCGGCGTGCTTGTTGGTGGAGCTGAGCCCACGTTCTCTGAGGCCGGCCAAGGACGCTACGATCCGCGCGTCCGTCACTTCCGGCCCTTCTGGCCCGGAAGCTTTTCGCCAGGTGCTGGGCCCGGCAAATCCGGCAGAAGTCCCGTTGCCGCAAGCTATGTTTTCAACGGGATTCTTCAGCGGAACTCGGTTTCCGCGTCCCTGGCGGCCGCGCCTCGTGCAAGCGGCCGAGACGGACAGCCAACGAACAGTCGAATTTAGGACAACCCATGAAGCCGGCGACACTGCGACCGACCGAAGACTCGAAATCGATGGAGTTCGAGAACCTGAAGCGCCGCATCCACGGCAAGCTCGTGGACAAGCTCGATCTCACGCGAGTCGGCGAGCTCGAAGGCGACGTGCTGCGCCGCGAGATCCGTCTGGTTGTCGAACATTTGTGCGACACCGAGGACACCCTGCTCAACCGCACCGAACGCGAGCGGTTAGTCGAGGAAGTGCTCGACGAAACGTTTGGCCTTGGTCCACTCGAACTGCTCCTCAAGGACAACACGATCAACGATATTTTGATCAACGGACCCAAGAGCATCTACGTGGAGCGCCGCGGCAAGATGGAAAAGACCGCGGTCTCGTTCCGCGATAACAACCATTTGATGCAAATCATCGACCGCATCGTGTCCAAGGTCGGACGCCGCGTCGACGAAGTCTGTCCGATGGTCGACGCACGCTTGCAAGATGGCTCGCGCGTGAACGCGATCATACCCCCCTTGGCGCTCGACGGGGCATGCGTTTCGATTCGGCGTTTTGGCTCCAATCCGCTCAAGCTCGAGGACCTGCTGAACTACAAAGCCTTCACGCCCGAGATGGTGATGCTGCTGGAAGGCGCCATCAAGGCCCGGCTGAATATCGTCATTGCCGGCGGTACGGGCTCCGGTAAAACGACGTTGCTCAACACGCTATCGAGCTTCATATCGAACTCAGACCGCATCGTGACGATTGAAGACGCGGCCGAACTCCAACTGCAGCAAGATCACGTGGTGCGGCTGGAAACTCGCCCGCCGAACATCGAAGGCAAAGGCGCGATCACGGCTACCGACCTGGTGCGCAACGCCCTGCGTATGCGGCCCGAACGGATCATCATCGGCGAGTGCCGCGGTCCTGAAACCTTAGACATGTTGCAGGCCATGAACACCGGCCACGAAGGGTCGCTCACCACGATTCACGCCAATACGCCGCGCGACGCGGTGGCCCGTATGGAAACCATGATTACCATGGCCGGCTTCGAGCTGCCGCTAAAGGCCCTGCGTCAACAGATTGCTAGCGCCGTGGACCTGATCGTGCAGGCCAACCGCCTGCAAGGCGGACCTCGCAAAATCACCCACATCACCGAAATCCTGGGCATGGAACAGGACACCATCGTGATGCAAGACATCTACCACTACGAAAAGGAAGGCATCGATGAGAACGGGCGCGCCTTTGGTCGATTCGAAGCGACCGGCGTGCGACCGAATTTCATGGACCGCCTGGAAGCCGCGGGCGTGCGCTTACCTTCGAGCGCGTTCCGCCAGCGAGTCATGCTCGAAGACTAAGCCGCGCAGGTCCGCTCACGCACACGTAGACCCATACCCATGACATTGATTCTGATACAAATTGCCTGTTTCGTTGCCGTGAGCGCGCTCGTTGGCGGCATCGCGATGTTGGTGATCGGCAGCAAAGAACACGAGGTGGAAGACCGGCTCGCGCTTTTGACCAGCGGCAGCGGCGGCAAGCCATCCAAAGACGCGCTGCTCAAGGGCGGCGTGTTAGCGCATCCATTCGAAAGCACGCAAAGCTTGTTGATGACCAAGCTGGCTCGAATGGGCAACTTGAACTTGCTGTTGGACCAGGCCGATTCGTCGCTAACACCGACGCAGTTTTTTGGCATTTCGGCCGTGTTGACAATTATCGGGATGGTGATTCCCATTCTGGCGGGAGTCCATCCCAGCATCGCGCTGCCCACCGGGCTGATTTTAGCGGTGTTGCCGTTCTTCTGGCTGTTGTTCCGCCGTAAGCGCCGGCTCGCGGCATTCGCCAAGCAATTGCCCGAGGCGCTCGAACTGATGTCGCGTGCGCTGCGGGCTGGGCACAGCCTGGGAGCCGGGTTCAGCCTGGTCGCGGACGAGATGCGGGCGCCTATTAACCAAGAATTCCATCGCGTGTTCGAGGAACAGAACCTGGGCATTCCGCTGGACGCCGCGCTCGAAAACATGACCGAGCGAATCCCCAACCTCGACTTGAAATTCTTTGCGACCGCGGTCATTCTGCAACGCCAAACGGGCGGTGACCTGGCGGAGATCCTCGACAAGATCGGCTACCTGGTGCGCGAGCGGTTCAAGATTTGGGGCCAGGTGCAAGCGCTTACGGGCGAAGGCCGGCTTTCGGGCATCGTGCTGCTTGCCTTGCCGCCTGTGTTGTTCCTGGCCGTGTATAAGCTCAATCCGGAATACGTCACGCCGCTGTTCACCGATCCCATGGGACGGAAGATGCTGTTTGGCGGAATCGTGATGCAGCTCTTGGGCGCGGTCGTGATTAGGAAGATTATCAACATCAAGGTCTAATCGCGTCATGACGATCATCGCACTGATACCTATTTCCAAGTTGATGCCGTTTGCGATCTGCGGCTTTTTCGTGGTGATCGCGTGGCTGATTCTCGAAACGCTCGGCCGTAACCGCCAGCGCGCCGAGGAACGCTTGGATGAGCTCCGCAATCCAGCGGCTCGGCGGCGCGAAGGGCAAACCACGACGGTCAAGAAATCGGCGACCGTGAACAAGGTGCTCTCCAAGGCCACCCCCATGGGCAAGCCGTTGGCGCCCAAGACGGCCGAAGAGGCCAGCAATTTAAAACGCAAATTGAGTGAAGCCGGTTTCCGCACCGAGAATGCGGGCGGCATTTTCTTGGGACTGAAATTCATCGGGCTCATCGTCGGGCTGACGGTCAGCGGCGGCAGTACGCTGCTTACGGCCAGCTATTCGCAGTCGGCCTTGATCTACACGGTGGCTGCTAGCGCCGGGTTGTTCTATCTGCCAGACATTGTCGTGTGGTTCATTGCCAAGCATCGCAAGGACTCCATCTTCTTCGGCCTGCCTGACGTGCTCGATTTGCTGGTGGTGTGCGTGGAGGCCGGGTTAGGCCTCGACCAGGCCATGCGCAAAGTCAGCGAAGAAATGAAGAAGTCGGCGCGAACGGTTGCCGAAGAGTTCGCGCTGTGTAATTTTCAGTTGCAAATGGGCCGCGCTCGCAACGAAGTGTTGCAAGACCTGGGCGCCCGCACGGGTGTCGACGACCTGCGCAGCCTGGCCGCCATTTTGATCCAGGCGGACAAATTCGGTTCCAGCGTGGCGCAAGCCCTGCGCGTGCAGAGCGATTCGATGCGGACCAAGCGACGCCAGCTTGCTGAAGAGAAGGCCGCCAAGACGGCCGTAAAGCTCATCTTTCCGCTGGTGATCTTCATCTTCCCAGCCATCTTCGTGGTGCTGGTAGGGCCGGCAGCTATCACCATCGTGAACGAGATGTTCCCGCTGATGAACCCCGGCGGCAAGTAAGCGAAGCGCGCGCGACTTTGCCGGCTCGGATGGCGCCCGCACAGTTTGACGCGCCCGAGGGTCGATACCACCGGATAACGCCAGGCAGGAATGTCCGGCGGTGCGCCGAGACCACCATCGGAGGGAGCTGATGTTACGCGGCGGCCCAATCGTGATCGTGCTTTGTGCCGTACTGTATTCGGCGGCTCCGGCTGATGCGCAGTGGTTCAGCGACTTCTGCGACGGCGTGAAGCGGGGTTACAAGCGGAATAACGTGTGGCCCGAGCCCTTTATACGGGCCGATCGGGAAGCGGTCATGATGCCCTTTGCGCTTATGGTCGGAAATGGCTGGCGCCGGCAGAACATGGTGTCGGACTACCACTTCAACGAAGACGGCACGCAGTTGAATCTGTCGGGCGAAACCAAGCTTCGCCATATTCTCACGCAAAACCCGCCAAACCGACGCACCGTATACGTCCAGCAGGGATTGAGCCCTGAAGAGACGGCGCGGCGGCTGGAAATCGTGCAGCGGGCCGCGGGGCGTCTTAGCCCACCGGGCTTCTTCCCCGAAGTGGTCGAGACCGACCTGGCGAACGAGGGTTGGCCGGCGGACGACGTCGATGCCATCACCAAGAAGTTTCAGGCCACTCGGCCCGACCCGCGTTTGAACTCGCAAGACAATGGCAATAGCAATGGGGGCGGCGGCGGTTCCGGGAAGTAATAGCATCGTCCCGCAGGACGCGGGTGCTAGCGTTTGCGCCGCCGTCACGCCGCGTGTTTCCACTACAGGCCTCAAGAACCGCTGGTCGATGCTTAGAAAGTACGCCGCATTGAGCTCGGAACGAGAGGTAGTCTGCGTAGGCGAGGATTGAGTGTGGCCGAAAAACGACTCTATAGCTGGGCCCTAATCGCCGGACTGGCTGCCGCCTCGGCTGGGTGCGCCACCACGACCAGCCCGCTCGGCAATAAGCCGAGCTGGATGAGCTCTCTCGGGCAGAGCGTCAAGAGCGGCACCGGCAAGGTGGCCGCGGCTTTAACGCCCTCCAGCCAGAAAACGGATGAGCCTACGCCGTCGCCTAATGGCAAGGCCGGACCGAGCGTTTTCGTGGCCATGGCTCAGCTTCTCGAGCGAAACGAGCGCTATGACGCCGCCGAAGCGCAATACAAGAAAGCTTTGGACGCCGACGCGAACAACTTGGCAGCGCTGATGGGCTATGCGCGGATGGAAGACCGCCGCAACAACCTGGAACAGGCGACCAAGCTGTATCAGCGCGCGGCAAAGCGGTATCCCAAGGATCCCAGCGTCCACAACGATCTGGGCCTGTGTTATCACCGCCGAGGCCAGTTCGACCAGGCCACGAAAGAATTGAAACGCGCCATCGAGCTCGATGGCAAGAACAAGCTTTATCACGACAATCTCGCATCGGTGTATGTCGACCAGGGCAAGACGAAGGAAGCACTCGCTCAGCTTGTCGGGGCTCATGGAGATGCGATCGGCCACTACAACCTGGGCTTCCTGCTCGAGCAGAAACAAAGCCATGAAAAGGCGCTCGTTCACTTCCGCAAGGCCGCGGAAACCGATCCTTCGCTGACCGCGGCGCAAGAATGGGTCTCTCGGCTCTCGCCTGAGACGCGCATGCCAGGCTCGCGACCGCAAATTGTCGCGCGACCGTTGCCGGTCGTGAACCAGACCCCGGCCAACCCGTACGTGGCGCCCAAAGTCGTAGCGCCCACAACGGTCGAGGCTCAGGCGATACCGGCCAGCGGAGCGTATGCGGCCGATCCCAGCAACCCGCGCGTGGCCACGCGCGGCATCCAGTTTCCGCAAGCGGCTGCAGGAGCCGAAAACGCGGGGGATGCAATGCCGCCGATTCCAGAGACGGCGGCCAACCGTCTACCGAGCGTCGTGCGATAGCGCTTTCGTGCTCGTCGCCTCACCACGGTTTGCCACTTTTGCGTGTGCCGCAAACCGAGACGTTCAGGCCTAAGTGGTCCGCCATCGACGCTTTGGCATACAGCGCTCGGTCGGCTTCTTCGTCGCTATTGGCATACACGACGTGGATATGGTTGGCCTTATGACGGCCCATCATCTGATCGCGTGAGACGCCGTAGGTCACGGCGTGCATGATGGGCCATTGGGGCGTCGTGGCCTGCCAACGGCGCTCCGTTTCTTGGTGCGGCAGCGCGACCACGCCCGCGCGGCCGAGGTCCATGCACAGCCGGTCGTCTTCGATGTAAATGCGCGACCAGACGATTTCGCCCGGCTTTGAAACGCCTTTGAGCGTGCCACCGCCGGACGGGAAATACATGGCCGGCTGCCGCTCGCTTGTAGCGCCTTGCCATCCGCCCACAAAGTGTGCTGGCGGGGCCGCGCCGCTGATCAACAGCACCCACACGTAATCATCGAGCGTGCCGGAGCGGTCCCAATCGCCCCAGCGAATGTCGTGTAGAGTATTCTCAACCGGCTGATCCATCGCCTTGTGAACGCGATAGGTCATGAGCGCGTCGAGCCCCGCGCATTCATCGACTTC
Organism: Pirellulales bacterium; assembly: GCA_035496575.1. Lineage (GTDB taxonomy): Bacteria > Planctomycetota > Planctomycetia > Pirellulales > PALSA-1355 > PALSA-1355. The sequence goes on along the minus strand of DATJEN010000063.1, from coordinate 14,750 downwards.
GTTGAAGTGCGGCAACGGTTCTCCTGCGTATAACACGCGTTTGCCGTCGCGGCTGCGGACTTCTGGGCGATCGGTGTTGTTCAAGGTGCCTTCCACCAGATCGCTGGCGGGCAGTAGATCCTTGAGGCCCTGCTGGTACTGAATGCCGATCGCATGACAGCCAAAGTCGTCGGCAATGCGCACGGCGGCGATATACATCTTGCACTGTTTCAGCAATTGCTCGTCGGTCAGATCCTGCTCGTGGTTGGGCCCGGTGACGAATTTCATGCCGCGCTTTTCCATCCACTCGCGGACCCGCCGCGCCTCATCGTCGGGGACCTGCATCGCTTCGTAGTACAGGCTCGATTGGCTCAAGCGTTCTTTGTAGACGCCGGTGGGATGCAGCAAGTGGTCGGGGATGATGGCGTTGAACATGCCCATGCATCCTTCATCGAAGACGCCCAGAATGGCTTTTTCGCGGCGCAGTTGCTTGGCGAGGGCGGCGCCGAGCCGCTCTTCGGACGAAGGCGCCTTGACGTCGCGCCAGCGCATGACGTGGTCCTGCTTATGCTTGACGGCGCCGCGCTCGAGCCAGTCGCCCAGTTTCTTGACGAACGATTTGTCGCTGAAGTCCTCGCTCCACAGCGTCGAGTACTTGCGCCCGGCCTTCGTGAGCGAGCCGTTGAGATTGAGCATGCCCACCAATCCTGGCCACGTGCCCGACCAGTTCGCCACGGTGAGCAGCGGGCCGTCATGCGTGATGAGGCCGCTCAGCACGTGGTGAGAATATTGCCACACGGCTTCGGCGACGATGAGCCGGGCGTCGGGATCGATCTGGCTGAAGACCTGCATGCCCTCTTTTTGCGAAGCGATGAAACCGTGCTGCTCGGAGTTCTTGTAGGGGTGCGCCCGAACGAGCTCGTAGCCGGCATCCGCGATGGCGCGGCCTAGCGACTGTTCCATTTCGTGCTGCGCCGGCCAGCATTTCTGATTGGCACTCAAGCGCAGATCTCCGCTGGCCACGAGCAGCACTTGTTTCTTGCCGGCCCTAGCGGGCTTGCTCGTCGCGGGAACTTGATAGTCGGACATTCAATCACTCCAGTTCACGAGAGTTCAGGAGCCGAGCCATTCGGGAATTGCTGCCAAATGGTCGCGTCACTCGGACAAAATCTCGACGCCATCGCACAATAGGGCGGCCGCGCCCGAGTGTGCGCGAGCGCTGATCTCTAGCTTGACCTGGTGTCCGGCATGCGCGTTTAGATCCAACGACAGCGTGCGCCATTGAGGCGATTGGCCACTCGCGCATTCGACCAGCGATTCGTGTAGCGCTTGTCCGCCCGCGCGCACGCTCAAGAGCCAGGCCGTGCCCGCGGGTGTAGACACACTCAGCACCAGGCGCGACCGCTTGTCCGCGGGGATGTCTGCCGTGCGCACGAGCGCCATCGACTCAGAAGCGCTGAGTGTGCCGACGCGCAGGACGCCCATCCGACCGGCATGCTCCGCGACGATAGCCACGGTCGGCCCGCCTGCTTTGCGCAACGAAAATCCGGGGGCCACCTCAGCCACGATGCCATCGAAGTCCGCCGGTTTCTTGCTTTCGCGAGCCGCGGGCACTTGGGCGCCCGGCAGCCGGCGTGCAGCCGCGTCTTCCGGCGGCTTGTCGAGCGTCAAAAATGCGAACAAGTCGACGAGCTCCTCAGGCTTGAGCTGCTTTTCCAATTCCTCTGGCATCAGCGACAGCCGGCTGACGGTCATTTCTTCAACTTCATCGCGAGGAATGACTTCCTGCTTTCCACCTTGTGTTTTGAGTACGAGCCGGGCCGGGCTCTCTTCGGCCAATAGTCCACTCAGCACGCGGCCATCCGTGGTTGCAACGGTGCGCGCTTGATATGCGGGACCAATCACAAGACTGGGGTCGAACACATTCGACAGCAGCAGCTCGAAAGAATTGCGGCCGTTGAGAGTAATGTCGGGCCCGACATCCTGGCCTTCGCCATAGATCTTGTGGCACTGGCCACACACGCGGCGAAAGACTTCCCGCCCGCGGACGGCGTCCCCCTGCGCGCCGCGCAACAGCGCGCGCATTTCGCCAATCGTTTTTTCACGGTCCGGATTGCGATCGGCGCGCAACGAACCCCAATGCGCTTTCACCTTGGTGGCGATGCTTGGATTTCCAGTCCGCAAGAGTTGCCGGACCTGATTGATGTTCAAGGCAGAGGCTGGAACAGCACCATTTTCGACTGCCTCGAGCAGTTTTTCCGCCCAATGCTCGCGCTCGGTCAAAAGTTCGATGGCCAGCGGGCGAAGTTCGGGCTCAAGCTCGACATAGTGCGCCAGGACCAGGTCCGCGACCCAGGCGGCATCCAAGTGCGCGAGCGACTCGAGGGCCGCGGAGCGCAACTCGACTGGGGACCGCGCATCGTCGAACAAGGCTCGTACGGCCCCTTGCGTTGAAACATCCGATGCGGCGACCAAGGCGTCGAGCGCTCTGGCCCTTCGCGGAATGGCCTGCTCTGACGAAGCAAGGTATCCACGCACGACCTTGAGCGCTCGTTCATCTTGCCAGGTAGCGCCCAGCAAGGCTGCATCGGCGAACAGCGGATCCGACGGCGAGGCATCCAGGATCCGGGACACGAGAGCCGCAAGTTGCGGCTTCAGCACCGCGAGCTGACTGGTGGAGAACTCGCGTCGCTCGAGCTTGGCCGTCAGCTCGCGCAGGCACTTGACCAGAATGGCGGGGTCGCCACCGCTATGGCGGTCAACATGCTCGATCAAGGCGGCAATCGCGCGGGGATCGCGGCAGCCGAGCACGCGGTCGATCGCGCGCGGCACGAGTGGCGCCAGGGCGGCTTTGAATGGCGGACGCTCGCTCAGCGCCAGAAACCGCTGCGATTCGGCCTCGAGTAGCGGGTGCAGATTTTGCCAAACAACGTGCGAAATCAGCGCGTCGTCTGGACTGGCGGCAAGGACTTCGAGCAACAGTTGCATCGCATCGAGTCCCTCGATCTTTCGCGCTGCAATCGCAACTTGTAATCGTACGGGACCCGCCGGATCGTTCGCCAGGTCGCGAACTTTGTCTCGTATCGCCGAATCGACTTGCCGTTGGTTTCCCCCAGCACGCACCGCCCAAGCCCGGAATGTCGGATCGGCGTGCGCCAATAGTGATTGATGAAATTCCGGCGCGAGCGGAGCGATGGACACCAGCGCCCAAAGGGCGTGCAGGCGCCCTTTGCGGGATTGCGAATCGTCGAGCACCAGTTGAGACAGCTTCTTGAGCGTCGCGGGGTTTGCGCGCTCAGACAATATCCGCTGCGCTAAATCGCGGAACAGAACATTCGGGCTGTGAAGCCGAGCGATGAGTTGATCGTCGGACTCATGGGTGAGGTCGAACTTCTCGGCGCGTGGCGTGTTCTGATAACGCACCCGATAGAGCCGGCCTTTCAGACGGTCGATGCCATCGGAATCGCGTCGCGCATCCTGGTAACAGTGATAGCGGTCGTACCAATCGAGAATATGGAGACAGCCGTCGGGGCCCGTCTTCTGCACGACGGGCATGAACCATGCGTCGTGAGCGGACAAAAAGTCCGGCGCCTCGGCCGATTCGTAGCTCGAGCCGCGGGCCGTCAGCACGTCGACGTTGATCGCGGCGCCGTGAATGTTGCCCATGTAGAGCCGCTCGCGGTATTCCGCCGGGTAAGCATCGCTATCGAAATAATGGATGCCGCAATACGCCGCCTTTTGGTGTTTATGCTTCACGATGGAGCCGGCTGGCGCGGTGAAAGGTGGATAAGGACCGCCCTGTCGGATGTAATAGGCGCTCTCGGCAAGGTGCCACAGGTGGTCGATGACGCAGGCGCTGACAAACGCGCTGCCTTCGCCGTCCCAGGCGATGCCCCAAGGGTTGCTTGTCCCTTCGCAGAACACTTGAAATTCACGCGTGCGCGGGTGAATGCGAAACAGGGCACACGTGAAGTCGAAGTGTCGAGTGCCTTGCACGATGTGGCTGCGATTGAAGACGCCGTTGAGCCCATACAGCCAGCCGTCCGGGCCCCACGTGAGCGAGTTGGGAAGTTCGTGCGTATCGTCGCGGCCAAAGCCGGTCACCACGACCTCGCGCTGGTCAGCGCGGCCATCGCCGTCAGTGTCTGTCAGAAACAAAATGTCAGGCGCATTGGCGACCCACACCCCGCCATAGCCCACCGCGATGCCGGAGGGGATGTTCAAGCCTTCGGCGAAGATGGTGAACTTGTCGGCGCGTCCGTCGCCATCGGTGTCTTCAAGAACTTTGATGCGGTCACGGCCCCGCCCCGCTTCCAGCCGTGGGTATTCGAGGCTTTCGGTGATCCAGATCCGCCCACGCTCATCAAAGGTCATCGCCACGGGGTTGACGATGTCGGGCTCGGCGGCCACGAGCTCGACCGAAAAACCCTCGGGCACGGTCATCTTTTCGATTGCTTTCGCGGGCGAAAGCGGAGGACCGGGCGGTCGATCCTGCGCGTGCGGGATGACTTCTGGCGTGGCGCCGAGACACGCGGGGCCCAGCCACACGCACAGCATGACAACCGTGCACGATAACATTTGGGTGCGGCGAGCCATGCCAACCTACCGACGAGACCGGGGTGCCGAATCGAGCTGTTTCGAGCGATTGAAGCGTCAATTATGGACAGCTCGATGGGGCGTCGCAACCGCTCAAACGTGAGCAAGTAAGGTGAACTGGCGCGAGGCCACAATTGACACTTCGCGAGCTGGCTGGTGAAAATGGCAGATGTCCGATTAAGCAGGCCCCTATCCCTTCGCACGGTACCAGTTGCCATGAGCATTCGCTCACGCTTGACGCGCACGTTTTTTTTCCTGGCGGCGCTTGCTTCGTTCACCGCGATGCAGGGCTGCGGCAGTTCCGAGTACAACCGACTGGTCGGCAAGCGACTGGGAGAATTACGCGGCGAAGCCCGATTTCGTTCCCTGTTCGGTCCCACCACGCTAACCGGAACGCCGGTCAGCATTCGGGTGCCGCAAATGTTCAAGAATTCTTACGTGGAAGATAGTTCACATCCGATCGATGGCGCCACGATCGACCCCGATCGGGTTCAGCCGCCTTTTTTGAAATTGCCTGGTTTCAAGCTCTGCTACGAAACAAATCTGCCAGATCCGGAAAGAGGCAATGTACCGGCCTACTGCTATCTGGGAGTGGTGCCGGGTAAGGCAGGCGATGCCGATCTGATTGCCAAGGATCTGCACGACAAATTGAAGGAAACCTTCAAGGACACGCCCGAGTTCGAGGTCGTCGACGCGGATACTCCGACGGGCAAGCCGGTCCAATGGAAAAAGCTGCGCATCACGGCCGATCAGCCGTTCAAGATCCTTGATCCCAGCACGCGCAAGATGGTTCCGCAAAATCTGCCCGGGATTTTCGAACTGTGGGTGTGCGACAAAACCGACTACGTCGTGCTGATGGCATTCCGCGCCCCGACTTCGGTTGAAGGTGCGCTGCCAGCTCCGGCCGCTGACACCCCCGCTGCTCTCCCGCCGGCGACGCCCACCAAGATCGATCTGTCGAGCGTGCCCGCGCTGGTCGCGGGCAGTATCGCGGTTAGCGCGCCGAATACGAGCGGCTGACGCGAATCGGGCGAAGCTTGAGCGCGAGCTAACGTGACGATGCTTGTCGCGGAGTTTGGTGGCGAGTAGACTTTCTGCGACTTGCCCGCCTGCTCGCGGGAGCGCTGGCTTCCGCGAGACCTGCCTTACCATTCCCTCCGAGGACCACCCCACCATGACTCGCCTGGTCGTTTTTGCATTTGCGGCTGCCTTGATCGTCAACTGTGCGCGTGTCGACTCGGCCGATAAACGGCCCGAGAACCATACCGCGTCCGGCAGCCAGTGGCCGCAGTGGCGTGGTCCCAACCGAGACGGAATTTCGAATGACACCGGTCTGCTGACCGCCTGGCCCAAGGGCGGTCCCACTCTGCTGTGGAAAATCGGCGGTCTGGGGCGCGGGTTCTCGAGCCTGGCGGTCGCCGGCAACCGCATCTATACGATGGGCGACCGCGAGGACGGCGAATTCGTGCTGGCTTTCAATCTTGCCGACGGAAAGCCACTGTGGAGCAGGCGCATCAGCGACGTGTGGGAGCCGCAAGGCTATGCCGGGCCGCGCTGTTCGCCCACGGTCGATCGAAACCGCGTGTACGTTATCGGTCCACACGGTGATTTGGTGTGCCTGAACGCCGATAGCGGCGAGGAAATGTGGCATCGAAATCTGAAAACCGACTTCGCTGGCCAGATGCACTCGGGCTGGGGATACAGCGAATCGCCGCTGGTGGACGGGGAGCGAATCGTGTGCACGCCCGGGGGCCCGCAAGCCGGCATCGTGGCGCTCGACAAGACCTCGGGCAGCGAGCTGTGGCGCGCCGCTATTCCGCCGATCGGTGACTTGGGGGGCGATGGCGCGGCGTATTCCTCGATCGTCATCGGCCAAGGCGCGGGCGTGCGGCAGTACGTGCAACTGATGGGGCGAGGCGTTGTTGGGGTTTCGGCCGCCGATGGCAAGTTCTTGTGGGGCTACAACCGCGTGGCAAATCGGACCGCGAATATACCGACGCCCGTCGTGCATGGCGATTACGTGTTCTGTTCCACCGGTTATCAAGCGGGCGCGGCCCTTTTGGAATTGAAGCGCGACGGCGGCGGCGTGAAGGCCCATGAAGTTTATTTTCTGGAAGGCAAAGAATTCCAAAACCATCACGGCGGCATGATCTTGCTGGGGGACTATGTCTATGCCGGACACGGCCACAATGCCGGCGCTCCCACGTGCTTGGAATGGAAGACCGGCAAAACGGTCTGGCGGCACAATCGTGGGCCGGGCACGGGCTCAGCGGCCATCAGCTATGCCGATGGGAATCTGTACTTTCGCTTTCAGGATGGCGTGATGGCGTTGATCGAGGCCACGCCCGAGGAGTATCGAGAGAAGGGACAGTTTTCCATACCCGGCGTGGAGCAGCCCAGTTGGTCGCACCCGGTGATCGCCGGCGGAAAGCTGTATCTGCGCGAGCAGGACACGCTGTTCTGCTACGACATGAAGAAGTAGCTGCGCTGGACCGCCGCAGGCCTGGCGAACCTGCTTAATTCTCGATGCGGTAAAGATGCGTGTCCGTGCGTAGAAATAGTGCGCTACCAGCCACCGCGGGTGACGCCATAAAACGGCCATCGAGCCTGTTGATCGCCAGTTCCCGGTATTCGGTCCCCGGGGCAAATACGATGGTGCGGCCGTCCTCACCGCAGCAATAGATGCGGCCGTCAACCGCAATTGGCGAGGCGGCGAAGTTTCCGCCCATTCGATGTCGGTAATGTTGCTTGCCCGTCTTTGCATCCAGGCAGCTCAACATGCCCACTTCGCTGAGCATATACAACTCGTCACCAATCAATAGCGGCGAGGGTTTGGCGGAAACGGTCTTGTCGGTTTTCCACACAACCTGTGGCGCCGCGCCAGGCCGGCCCGGGCGGATGGCCAACAATTGCGGCAGCATGTACCCGGTGGAAACGTAGACCAACCCGTGGCCAAACACGGGCCGAGGAGCGACTGAAAAACCGGGATGCTTGACATTCCACAGTTCCTCGCCGGTTCGCGCGTCGTAGGCATAGACCCACTCGGCGGCGGTCATGATCACGACGTCGCGGCCGTCGTCTCGAATGACCAGCGGCGTGACAAACGCTTTGCGATGGTCGGGTGGCTTTTCGATTACGCCCGAGCGAGCGATTTTCCAAACCAGCTGGCCGGTGTTCTTGTCGAGCGCGGCGCCAAACTGCACGTCGGTTCCATCGCAGTTGAACAACAGGAGGTTCTCAAATAGCGCCGGCGAACTGCCGGGCCCCACTTCGTGATCCCACGTCAAAAGTTCGTTTCGCCACAACACGTCGCCGGTCGCGGTATCCAGGCAGGCGGTGCCCATCGTGCCGAAATGGACATAAACCCGGCCGGCCTCGAGGATGGGCGTGGGAGAGGCGAAGCTATTGGTGGGATGTTTCGCGATGGGCTGTTCGCGATGGAAAACCTCAACGTCGTGCAGCAATCGACCCGACTGGCGATCGACGGCGACGGCGCGCAGCGAACGGCCATCTTCCGTCGCGGTCGTCATCCACACTTGGGCGCCGAGCACGACAGGCGACGACCAACCCAGGCCGGGTATTTCGGTCTTCCACGCGACATGTTGTTGTTCGCTCCACTGGAGCGGCACGCCGCTGGAGTCGCTATGCCCCTGCCCGTCGGGCCCACGGAATTGGGGCCAATCGTCGCCGCCATGGGCGGCGCTTGACAGGCAAGCGACGATTGCCAGGACCAGCAGGGACTCGATCGCGAGCTTCATGTTCGAACATCATGGTTAGAGCGGCATCGTGAAACAAGCTTCGTTAGAGTACCGCATGCCGCGGCCGAAAGTAAGGATTGGTCTTTGCCGCGGCTAAACCATGCGGGCGCGCAAGCGCAAGCCCTTGCGAGTGCAGGTTCTAAGCCGTATTCTTGTCGTCGAGTTTGCTCGTCCGCTTTAGAAATGAGTGCCGATGCAACGGCTTGAACGCGATACCGATTCTGCCTCGCGCGCTGCGCGGCCCAGCGCGCGCTATAGCTGGGCCGTGGTCGGGATGCTGTGGTTCATCTGCTTTTTCAATTACGCCGACCGCCAGGCGATCTTTTCGATTTTTCCCGTGCTGGAGCAGGAGTTTGGATTCTCCAAGGAGGAGCTGGGGCTGATCGGGTCGGCCTTTGCGATCGTCTATGCCCTTTCGGCGCCACTGGCCGGACAGATCGGCGATCGAACTTCACGCAAGCTCGTCATCCTGGGCGGGCTGTACGTGTGGAGCCTGGTCACCGGCTTCACTGCTCTGTGCTCGAAGGCCTGGCAGTTTGTGCTGGTGCGCGGCGCGGAAGGGCTCGGCGAGACCGTTTATTTCCCGGCCTCGATGTCGCTGATCAGCGATTATCATTCGAAGCGAACTCGCTCGCGGGCCATGAGTTTTCATCAGACGAGCGTCTATGCCGGCACGATTGGCGGCGGGGCCTTCGCCGGCTGGATGGGCCAGCACTATGGCTGGCAAGCCCCCTTCATCTTCTTGGGAGTGGCGGGCATCGTATTAGGACTGGTGCTAGCCGCCTTCATTCGCGAGCCCCAGCGCGACGAAGCCGAGCGCCGCGAATCGGGCCGCTCCGTCGAAGCTCCACCCGATGCGCATATACCGATCGGCCAATTCCTGGGCGAAATGCTGAGAACGCCGTCGGCGCTTTTGTTGGCGCTGGCGTTTCTGGGCGCGAATTCGGTGGGACTTATTTTTTTGAGTTGGATGCCGACCTTCTTGTACGAGAAGTTCGAGCTGAGCCTGACGCTCTCGGGCGTATCGGCCACGGTGTACTTGCAGGTGGCAAGCATGGTGGGATCGATGCTAGGCGGCGCGATGGCCGATTGGTTCCGCGCCAAGAATCGGGGCGGACGCATGTACGTGCAGGCGCTGGGCGCTCTATGCGGCGCTCCGTTTATTTTTCTGTGCGGAACGACGCTCGAGCTGGGCGTGCTGGTCGCCGCGATGATCTTCTTCGGCCTGTCGAAGGGCATCTACGATTCGAATATCTGGGCCTCGCTGTACGACGTGGTTCCACCGTCGCGACGAGGCACCGCGGTGGGGCTGATGAACATGATCGGGTGGATGGGCGGAGCGCTGGGGGCTTATCTGGTGGGGCGAGCCGTGACGATGGGCGCGACGATGAGCGCGGCGATCGCCTCGACGGCCGTCATTTATGTCGGCGTGGCCGCGATTCTGGTTGTGGCCGGCCTGCTGGCGCCGCGTGCGCCGATTGGCTCTGCCGATTAGGCATCGCGCGTTGCTAATGAAAGTCGCGCGACTGTGAGCCCAGGCCGGCCAGCAAATCGGATAGATCCTCCAGCTTGCTCACCAGCACGTGGATCACCTCTTGTTCGCGCTGCAGGCGGCCATAGGCCAGAAACGCCGCGGCGGTGCGGGCCACGCGATAGAACTTTTGCCAGATGTCCTGGCGAATGATCAAGTTGATCGTGCCGGTTTCGTCTTCCAGCGTCACGAACGTGATGCCCTTGGCCGTGCCCGGCCGCTGCCGCACGAGCACGATGCCCGCCACGCGGATCGGGCGGTCGGCCGGATAGGTGGGCAGTTGCTCCGCTGGCACGACTTTCCAGCTCTCGAGCTGCTGCCGATGAAATGACATGGGATGCGCGCGCAACGAAAGTCCAGCCGTGCGGTAATCGGCCACGACCTCGTCGCGAAGCCGCAAGCGCGGGATCGGCGCCACCGGTTCTTCGTCGCTTGGGTGGTCCGCGAACAACGGTAGCGGGCGGGCTTTTTTGTCTTCGCCCAAGGCCAGCCAAAGCGCGCGGCGGCGATCGATGCCGAGTGAACCAAAGGCATCCGCGCCGGCCAGGCGCACGATCACGGCCCGGCCGAGGCGTACGCGGCGCGCGAAATCTTCCCAATCGTGAAAGGCGCCGCCGGCGCGCTCTTGTTCGAGCCTGGCCGCATGCGCTTGCGAGAGGCCGCGGATCATGCGCAGCCCCAGCCGCAGCGCGCCGGATTCGAGCGTGCAATCCCAGCGGCTGGCGTTGACATCCACGCCGCGGACTTCCACGCCATGTTCGCGCGCATTGCGCACGAGTTGCGCGGGCGCGTAGAAACCCATGGGCTGACTGTTGATGAGCGCCGCGGCGAACGCGGCCGGATAATAAAACTTGAGCCAGGCAGAAACATATACGAGCAGCGCAAAGCTGGCGGCGTGGGATTCGGGAAAGCCATATTCGCCAAAACCGCTGATCTGGCGAAAGACGCCTTCGGCGAACTCAGCCGAAAGCCCCTTGGCCAGCATGCCATCGTGCAGCTTCTTGCGAAACTGCTCGATGATGCCGGGCCGCCGCCAGGCGCCCATCGCGCGGCGCAGTTGATCGGCCTCGCCAGGGGTGAATCCCGCCGCCACCACGGCCAGCCGCATGGCCTGCTCTTGGAATAAGGGCACCCCCAGCGTGCGCTCGAGCACCTGGCGAATTTCCTCGTTGGGATACGTGGCTTCTTCCTGGCCCGCGCGACGGCGCAGATAAGGATGCACCATGTTGCCTTGGATGGGGCCGGGGCGCACTAGCGCCACTTCGATCACCAGGTCGTAAAATTCGCGCGGCCGCAGCCGCGGCAGCATGCTCATCTGGGCCCGGCTTTCGATCTGGAACACGCCCATCGTGTCGGCGCGATCGATCATGTCGTAAACGGCCGGGTCCCCTTCCGGGATCGATGCCAGCGAGAGCTGGCGGCCGGCGTGCTCATCGACCAGCGAGAAGCACTTGCGAATGGCGGTGAGCATGCCCAGCGAAAGACAATCGACTTTCAAAATGCCCAGCTCGTCGAGATCGTCTTTGTCCCACTCGATGACCGTGCGGTCTTGCATGGCGGCATTTTCAATGGGCACCAGCTCGCACAACGGGCCATGGGTCATGACCATCCCGCCCACATGTTGCCCCAGGTGCCGCGGAAAGCCGACCAGCTCGCCTACCAGGCCGATGAGCCGCCGCCCGACAAACGAGTCGGGATCGATGGCCACGTCGCGGCAGCGCGCGTCGAGCTGGGCATCAAGATGATGCCCTTCCAGGCTTTTGGCGAGTGCATCGACCCGATCGAGTGACAATCCCAGCGCCTTGCCGACGTCGCGCACGGCCGAGCGCGGGCGGTAGGTGATGACTTCGGCCGTCATGCCGGCGCGCTCGCGGCCGTATTTGTCGTACAGATACTGCAAGACTTCCTCGCGCCGTTCGTGCTCGAAGTCGATGTCGATGTCGGGCGCCTCGTTGCGCTCGCGGCTGACGAAGCGCTCGAAAAGAACGTCCAGGCGGTCGGGATCGACGGCCGTCACGCCCAGACAGAAGCAGACGGCCGAGTTGGCGGCCGACCCACGCCCCTGGCACAGAATGCCGCGGCTGCGCGCAAAGCGCACCATGTCGTACACGGTCAGGAAGTAAGCTTCGTAGTGCAGGTCGGCAATCAGCGCAAGCTCGTGCTCGACCAGCGAGCGGACCTTGTCGGGGATGCCCGACGGATAGCGCTCGCGGGCGCCGGCCCACGTAAGGCGGGCCAGATAGGTGAGCGGAGTCTCGCCCGGCGGCGAGAGCTCCTCGGGATATTCGTAGCGCAGCTCGTCGAGAGAGAAGTGCGTGCGCTCGGCAATCTCGAGCGTGCGCGCGAGCGCCGTGGGACAGGACGCGAATCGTTCGGCCATTTCGGCGGGCGATTTTAGAAAGCGCTCCGCATTGGCGAACAAGTGCGGCGCGGCTTCGGCGACCGTCATCCCCAAGCGAACCGCCACCAAGGCATCTTGCAGCGCCAGGCGCGAGGATGCGTGATAGTGAACGTCGCCGGCGGCCACCAGCGGCAGCCGCGACCGCTTTGATAATGCAAGCTGCTCGGCCAGTGCTTCGTCGTCGTTGGGGCCTTTGGCTAGCTCGGCGATAAGATAAGCCCGATCGCCAAAGAGCTCGCGAAAACGGTCGAGGTTTCGTTGCGGCCCGCCCGTGTCGGCGATTCGCAGGCCGGCCTTTGGCGTCGCTTGGGATTCGAGCGTTTGGCTGGTGGCTTGCGTGCGATCGGCGCGGGCCAGCACGCCGCACAGCAGTCCCTCGGCATATCCGGCCAGCTCGTCGAAGGTGAGGCGAAACTCGCCTTTGGGCGCCTGGCGACGGCCCTGCGTGATCAGGCGCGCCAGCCGTCCATACGACGCGCGATCGGCGGCCCACAGTAAAACGGCCGGAGCATCGATGAGATCGATTTCCGCGCCGATCAGCAGTTTCAGCTCAAGCTGCCTGGCGGCCGTGTGCGCGCGAACCACGCCGGCCAGGCTATTGCGGTCGGTAATGGCCAAGGCGGCCAGTCCTACCTCGGCGCCGCGCAGGGCGAGCTCGTCGGGATGCGAAGCGCCTTCCAGAAATGAAAAGTTCGTTTTGCAGTGCAGCTCGGCATAGCGCAGTCCCGCGGCCGCGCGGCGTTCGGCCGGTCCGACCAGGCGAGGACGTTTGCTGGAGACGGGAGGATCGGGCATGACGCGTGCTCAATCGAACTTTCCATGTAAGAACCAGGAGCCGCTGGCCAGCTCGCGGAACAACCAGTAGCGAGCGCCGGCGGTGGTTTCGACTTGGTAATAATCGCGCCGCACCAGCCGCGAGCGCCACCAGCCGGTTTCGATGCGCTCCGGCCCCCACACCCGCGCCACGCGCTCTTCTTGTCCGGCGAGCCGAAACTGCATGGGGGGTCCTTCCGGCGCAACGGACAGAACCTGCAAGCGGCGCGGTCGAATTTCCAGGCGGCAGGGGCGATCTCCTGCCGCAAGATGATGAAGCGGCAGTTCACTGGCACGAGAAGTTTTTGCGCGGGCTTTGCTTTTTCGAGCTGGCGGATTGAAAAAGGTTTGCGTCCCCTTTTTCTTGCGGCGGATGGTCAGGTCGGCATAGGGCGCATACTGGCAAGCAAACTCAGGCTGGGCGCTCGCCAGCAGCCACGGCCGCAGCACCGCGCCCGAGCCTAAGCGGTTGCTCAGCCGATCGACCAGGCCCGCCAATTCGCGCGGATGGTCGCGACCGCGATCGGGCTCGAACATTTCGCGCTGTTCGAATTCGAGCTCGTCGAGCGCCAGTACGCGAATTTCCAACAGCGAGACCGGCTCGCTGAACCGCAGCGCTTCGAGCTTAAGTCGCACCAGGTCCAAAGCGTGTCGCGGGCAAGCCGTGGGGCGATACATGCCCACGACGAACTGGTCGGCCGGATGGCGCTCGTGTTCGAAGCGGCACTCCAGCCGCAGCATGCCTTGCCGCTTGTGCGCGAGTAAGCGGCAGGCCTCGAGGACGAGCTCTTCGAGCGCATGTTCGATCATCTCTCGCACGGCGGTGGGATATTCGAAGGGCCGCTCGAATTTCCATTCCGGCGGCAGCCCACGAGCCACGATGGCTTGGGGCGCGAGGCCCGTCGCGCGATCGAGCTGCTGGAGCACGAGCGGCCCGAAGCGCGCGAAGAGCGTCGAGCGCGGCAGCGCGGCCAACTGCTCGATGCGCTCGAGTCCCAGCTCGTGCAAACGTTCGGTTGGCTCGGCGGGCAGGCGCAAAGTTTCGATCGGCAAGGGGGCGAGCGCCGCGCACGTGTGGCCAGGCGGGATGATGATGAGCTGTGCAATCGCGGCGAAAATGGCCCGCGCGTCGCTACGTCGTTCGCTAAGGGATAGAGGCGCGCCTTGCGCGAGCGCCCAAGCCGCGCCGGGCGTGTCGGCAATCGCGACCCGCGCGGCCAATCCGCGCTTGCCAAATCCGCGCAACACGGCGGCGGCCAGCGCGCTTTCGTTTCCGAACAATTCCCCCAAGCCGGTCACGTCCAATAACAGGCTCTCAGGCTCGTCGGCTTCTTCCACACCGACCGTGGGACTGTAGCGATGGCACCAATCGGCCAGGCGCTCAAGCGCCGTGCGATCGCCGGCTGGGTCGGCCAGCTCGAGATGTACCGGCTCGCGCGCCGGATGCGTGATGATCGCGCGCCGCGTGGAGTGCGACGTGTTTGATCGCAATAGGTTGGAGCGCGCGGCGGCTTGCTGTTCGCGATGGGCAGCAAGCGCCGTGGCTTCGGCCAGCGGCATGCCCGGCTCGATGCCATGCGTGCGCACAGAGTCATGCTGCCAGGGCGTGGCGGCGGCGGTTGCCAGGCGCGGGCAGTAGGCCACCACGCGCGCGGTGGACGCGGCCGCAAAG
>DATJEN010000062.1:0-10344 GCA_035496575.1 Pirellulales bacterium | reverse complement strand
ATGGACAGGCACTTCCTTGGGGGCCTCCACCCCCAGGCGAACCTTGTCGCCGCGGATTTCTACGACAACGATCGTGATGTCATTGTTAATGACAATACTCTCGTTCTTCTTGCGCGATAGTACCAGCATGGCCATTCCTTCGTTTTGCCGCGGGGCTTCCTTGTGTCCGAGCTCCCCTGCGTTTGCAGTTCCGGAAACATGGCGTACCCCATAGGTGGGGGCCTAGCGCCGTGGGACCAGTTCTTGCTACCATTCACTCTACGTATCAAGGGGGCGGAGTCAAGGTTCTCAACACAGCGAACCGGCACAAATTTGGCGAAATTCGGCACCTCCACAGCCTCGCGGCATAGCGTTTGGGCCCGCCAAATTGCCCTCCCAAGTGAGACGCTTGAGATCGAGAGCGGCCTGGCGGTGTCGACGCGCGCCAGTCGCGTCAGCGAACAGCATCACGCCGGACGAAAAACATCTTAGCGAGGAGTGGCTGAAAACTATCACGAGTGCACGCGCGACCTGGCGTCTTTGCTGTTAATTCACCACTCACGAAGCCGTGCATTAACAAGCCGTTCGACACTCACGTCTTCGCTCGCACAACAGCTGCGCGATCATCGCTTGCGGATACCCCCGCGCTGCTTATAATTGAGTGCTGATCGAGCATTTCTCTTCTTGCCAATGACGGCAACGCGACCGCGCGGATAGGGATTGACCATGGGGCGATGGCTCCGAGACGTTTGGGATGCCGTTTACACCGTCGCGTACGGCATGTGGATCACGCTACGGTATTGGCTCATCACCTACCGGCCTGAACGCAAGACATTCACCGAGCACTTTGAATATCCAGAGCTGCCGGTGCCCGTGGCGGCCCGCTATCGCGGCTTCCATCGTTACGATCTGACGACCTGCATCGCGTGCGATCAGTGCGCGAAAGCCTGTCCAGTTGACTGCATCTATATCGGCAAAGAGCGCGTCACGACCGGCAAGGGCTTCAAGATCACTGGGTTCACGATCGACTACTCCAAGTGCATGTTTTGTGCGCTGTGCGTCGAGCCCTGTCCGGTGGATTGCATATTCATGGGCGCGACGCATGACCTGAGTTGCTATAGCCGGGATGGATGCCTGGTTGACTTTGCCCGCATGCCGGTCGACGTCGCGTGGGGTAAGGCCACACTCAATCCGACGGCCGTGGCGGCCTCGAAGGTTATCGTCGATCCGGTTCACGGCGGTCCGAACCAATAGCGAGCTCGTGCATGTCCGAGGAATACCGCCCACGCAGACTGTTCACGGTCGAGCAAGCCAACGCCTCGCTGCCGCTGGTGCGCGCGATCACGTCTGACCTGGTGCGCATGTCGCGCGAGGTTCTCGACCGCCGCGAACGGCTGGCGCTGCTGACGAGCAATCGGCCCGCCAACGCCAAAGACCTTTACTCCCAAGAGCTGGCCCAAATCGAGGAAGAGCTCGAAAAGGACAGCCACCAGTTGCAGTACTATGTCGACGAACTGCTCGAACTGGGCGTCGAGCCCAAGAGCGGGCCCGAGGGACTGGTCGACTTTCCGTCACTGCTCGATGGCCGCCTGGTGTTTCTGTGCTGGAAGCTGGGCGAATCCGAGGTGTTGCACTGGCATGAGCTCGACGCGGGCTATAGCGGCCGCCAATCGCTGACGGCCGGCAGCGTGGCCGGCGACCAGGGCGAATAGGCTCCATCGTCGGCGGTTGTTGATCCTGGCTTGTCAGCCAGGCTGCGCGTCTTTTAGAATGCAGGCTCGCCCCTCGCTTTCAGCCTGCCGCGGGCGACATCTGCCGCGCGATACGCGGCTGAACCGGTAAGACCTTCGAGCTCTCGCCGCCATGGCTTCACCCGCATCGATCGTGGCCTATCTGGCACTGTTTGCCTCGATTGGTTTCTTGTTTTTGTTTGTGACGTTGGTTGTGGGGCGATTCCTGCGACCTTATGCGCCCAACACCGAAAAGCTCGAAGTCTATGAATGCGGCGAGCCGACCATTGGCTCAAGCTTCGTTCAATTCGATCTTCGCTTCTACGTGGTCGCGCTGCTGTTTATTATCTTCGACGTGGAGGTCGCGTTCTTTTTTCCGTGGGCCACGGTGTATGGCAAAGCCACGCATCTGATGGACCCCAACCTGGCGAAAGTCACGGCCCAAGGGCAGCTCACGCCCGAGGGCGCTGCGCTGTTCGAAGAGTTGGGAGTCGATCGCCCGAGCGTGCCACCTCTAACCGAACAGGCGGCGGCCAGTTTGGCAGGGGGCGCAAGCCAACAGGAGCGCGGCGACCTGGCGGTTGAAGACTTGGCGCGCACGCTGGCGCGCGTTTCGATCGTCGATATCGCGGTGTTCTTCGCCGTATTGTTGGTCGGCTTTGCGTATGTGTGGAAGCGCGGCGATCTCGATTGGGTACGCGCGCTCAGCCGCGAACGGGCGATCGCGCCCGAGCGTCCCGCGGCAACCCTCGAGCCGGAGCACGTCATCTCTGCCTGATCATGTTTTGAGTCGTCCGTCGGGGGCGATCGCTTTGGCTAACGAAAAGGTTTCATGAGCGGACAAGCATTTCTCGAGCGGCTGAAACAAAAATTCGGCGCCGGCATCACCGGCGCAAACCTGACCGCGATTGACCCGTGGATCGAGGTTGCCCCCGACGCGCTCGTTGCCGTGTGCCGGATGCTGCGCGACGAGCCGGATCTCCGCTTTAACTTGCTCAATTGCATATCGGGCGTCGATTACTTCGAGCCCGATGCCAAGAAGGCGGCCAAAGTGGACTTCCAGCCGCATCTCGAGGTGGTCTATCACCTCTCGAGCCTGGTCCATAAGACTACCCTGGTCATCAAAGTCATCTTGCCGCGTTGGAAGAACGGCACGCCTGGCGAACCGCCCGAGCTGCCGTCGGTCAGCTCGGTGTGGAATACGGCGGAGTGGCACGAGCGCGAGGTTTTTGACCTGGTGGGTGTGCGGTTTACGGGGCATCCCGACCTGCGCCGCATCCTCTGCCCCGAGGATTGGGTGGGCTACCCGCTGCGCAAAGATTATGAGATGCCGCTTGAGTATCACGGAATTCGCGGCCGCTAGTCGGCCCTGCAACTGAAGGCTTGCACATGGCAACCCACGTAGACGACCCACGCATTATCGAGTTCGACGTCCGCACGGACGAGATGCTCGTGAACATGGGGCCTCAGCATCCCAGCACGCACGGCGTGCTGCGACTCGTTTTGCGGACCGATGGCGAAGTCGTCTCCGAAGTTACCCCGCATATCGGGTACTTGCACCGCTGCGCCGAGAAGATCGGCGAGAATCTCACGCCCCGACAGTGGATTCCGTACACCGACCGCATGGATTACCTGGCGGCGATGAATATGAACCTGGGCTGGGCGCTGGTGGTCGAGAAGCTCATGGGTCTCGAGCTGCCCGAGAAGGCCCGCCACCTGCGCGTGTTGATCGTGGAGCTCAACCGCATCGCCAGCCACCTGGTGGGCATGGGAGCCTATGGGCTCGACCTGGGAACGTTCAGCCCGTTTTTGTATGCCTTTCGCGAGCGCGAGAAGATTTTGGATCTGTTTGAAGAGGTGTGCGGCGCTCGCTTGACCTATAGCTATATCACGGTCGGCGGCGCGACCGCCGATCTTCCGCCCGGCTGGCTTGAGAAGTGCGAAAAGTTTCTGACCGAGCTGGAACCGGTCATCAACGAATACCACACGTTGCTGACGAGCAATGCGATCTTCGTGCGCCGCACGGCGGCGATTGGCGTTCTTTCGGCGGAGAAGGCCATCGATTTCGGCTGCACGGGCCCGGTGCTGCGCGGCAGCGGGGTGGACTACGACCTACGCCGAGACGGCGAGCAGCGCTATACCGAAATGTACGACGGCTACGCATTCGAGGTCATCGTCCAACGAAATGGGCACTATCCCAAGGATCACGTCTATCCACCGGTGCCTGCCGCGACCGTACTAGGCGACTGTTGGCATCGGTTCTACGTGCGGATGCTGGAAGTGATGCAATCGATCGACCTGGTGCGGCAAGCCATGGAGCGCTATCGCATGACGCAGGGCTCTCATGGCGAGCCCGTCAAGCTGACTGAGAAGCTGCCCAAGGGCGAAGCGTACATGGAAACCGAAGCCCCCCGCGGCCAGATGGGCTTTTACATCGTGAGCCTGGGCGGCGGCGCCATCCCCTGGCGGGCGCGCGCTCGCAGCAGCTCGTTTTGCAATCTATCGGTCACCCACGACCTTTGCCGGGGCTGCTTGATCGCCGACGTGCCCGCCATTGTCGGCTCGCTCGACATTGTAATGGGCGAGATTGACCGCTAGACCACCGGCCCGCGCGCGAAGCGAGGGGTGAGTCCGCGCGCGGCGGTTAAAAGCAAGGCGTCGCTCACCGTTGTCAGCTGAAAATCTGAGCTACAGGGGACTTGTCGAGTCCGTGTAGTTTGTGCCATATTTCACGATCTCAACTGGCACATTTCTCAAGCCCTGCATCGATCGCTTTTCGCAAGGCTTGAGTGACTTCCGCGACTTTGCAAACCCGCTCGCGGCAAAGGACATCGGCCCTTGGCAGAGTTCCTTCGAAACTACATCTCGCCGGATTGGCTGGCCTATGCGATCGCCGCCTTTATCCAGGCGTTTCTGCTGGTGAATCTGGTGGCGGTCGGCGCGCTGGTGTTCATCTGGCTGGAGCGCAAGGTATCTGGCCGCATCCAAGATCGTCTCGGCCCCACGCGCGTAGGCGGCAAATTCGGGTGGCTGCAAACGCTGGCTGACGGCATCAAGCTCGTCACCAAAGAAGACCTGATGCCGGCCGGCGCGGATGGCATGTTGTTTAAGCTTGCGCCGTATGTCAGTTTTTGCGCTTCGTACGCCGCCTACCTGGCGCTACCGCTGGCCAACGATTGGGTGTCCGCCCGTCTGAACGTGGCGGTGTTCTTCATCATCGCGGTGTTGGGTTTGGAAGTCTTCGGTGTCATTCTGGCCGGCTATGCTTCGGCCTCGAAGTGGTCGCTGTTTGGGGCCATGCGCGAAGCGGCCCAGGTCGTCAGCTACGAAGTGCCGCTAGGGATGTGCGTCGTCGTGCCGGTGCTTATCGCGGGCACGATGGATTTGGTCACCATTGGCCAGATGCAAAGCGGATTGTTCATCAACTGGTTCGTGTTCCACGATCCCTTTACGTTCATCACATTTTGGGTGTACTTCACGTGCGCGACAGCGAGCGTCAATCGCGCGCCGTTTGACCTGGCCGAAGCCGAAAGCGAGCTCGTGGCCGGCTTCCACACCGAATACTCCGGCCTGCGGTGGAGTATTTTCTTCATGGCCGAGTACGGCTCGATGTTTGCCGTCAGCGGGCTGGCCGCGATCTTGTTCTTCGGCGGCTGGAACGGCCCCTTTCCGATCACCCACTGGCTGGGCCTGGCCGACTCCTCGAATCCGCTTGCCCACTATGTGGCCAACTTCCTGGGCATGGTCAAC
Source organism: Pirellulales bacterium (assembly GCA_035496575.1). GTDB lineage: Bacteria > Planctomycetota > Planctomycetia > Pirellulales > PALSA-1355 > PALSA-1355. The sequence continues at coordinate 4,885 of DATJEN010000062.1, read as the reverse complement.
ATGATGGGAAAATGCATCTTCGGCGTGACCTTCATGATGTGGGTCCGCTGGACGTTGCCGCGGCTGCGCATCGACCAGGTGATGACCACTTGTTTGAAGTACTGCACGCCGATCGCGGCGGTGGCATTCTTGGGCGCTGTGCTGTGGACGTATGCGTTCCCGGGCGGGCTACTGATTCCAACCAATTACGGCCCGGTGCGGGAAGGGCAGATGCTGCTTGAGCCCTATCCGCCCACGGCTTACAACGAGGCCCCGCCATCCGGCATTGCTCAAGCGAGCACAACGCACGAACGAGGTGAGCGTGGAACCGATTAATTGGCATTCGGTGTTCTTCATGCTCTTTTCGCTCGTGGCCTGCGGATTCTCGCTGGCTGTCGTGCTGACGAGCAACATCGTCCGCATGGCCTTCTACCTGGTCATTGCGCTGGCCGCGACCTCGGGTTTGTTTTTCTTGGCCGGCGCCGATTTCGTGGGCGCCATGCAAATCATGATCTATGTCGGCGGCACGCTGGTGCTGTTGATCTTCGGCGTGATGCTGACGGCCAAGGGCCCCTTCATCAATATGAAAACCGCGGCCGGCGAGTGGATCCTGGCCACGATCGTGGGCGGCTCTCTGTTCGTGGTCCTGCTCTCCGCCGCCACCAACGTGCCGAGCTGGCAGGCGCTCGATGAGCGCCCGGCCGAAGCGCAAGTCACGGCCACCCGGCTGGGCATGGCGCTCATGGGCGCCCGGGTCGATGCGCTGGAAGAGGCGGATCCTGTCACGCGGCGGGGACTGTCGGGCTACTTGCTGCCATTTGAAATTGTATCGGTGCATTTATTGGTCGTGCTCATCGGGGCAGCTTACCTGGCGAGGCCCAAGAAACGCGCGCGGGGCTCGGCCGATTCCCTTTAACCGTCACGCCGCGGCGCTCGGCGAATACCACCATGAACATCTTCACGGAACCCGTCGGCGTCTCGCACTACCTGGTCGTAGGCGCGGTCATGTTCGTGGCCGGCGCGGTGTGCATGGCCACCAAGCGCAACGCGCTGGGCGTTCTGATGGGCATTGAACTGGTGCTCAACGGCGCGAACGTGAACTTTGTCGCCTTCGGCAGCCAGTACCTGCGGCCCGGGGCCAACATTGGCCTGGATGGGCAGTTGATCGCGCTATTCGTAATTGTGCTGGCCGCCGCGGAAGCCGCCGTGGCACTCGCCATTACGCTGAACTTTTATAACAACCACTCCACGGTCGACGTCGACCAGGCCGACGAGCTCAAAGGCTGATGGATCCTGTTTCGATACTGCCGAAGCTGCTCGGCGCCGCCTGGCTCATCCCGCTGGCGTCGTTCACGCTCATCGTGTTCTTCGGGCCTCGCATGGGCAAAGCCGGCAACAAGGCCGGCTACCTGGCCACGGCCGCGATCGGGACCTCCTGCGCGCTGTCGCTGTTCGCGCTATTTTTTGTGTGGCTGCCCAGTTACGGCGTTCCACCGGCGCTTGAGCACGCGGCTGCCGATCACGCTTCGACGGATCACGAAGCGGGCGATCATGAAGCAGCGGCCGGGCACGAGTCATCTGGCCATGACGCCGCTCATGCCGATGCCGCCACGGTCAAACCCATCGTGGGCGACTGGTACACCCTGGGCAAATTCGGCGCGCTGCAACTCACGATCGGCTATTACATCGATTCGCTCACCGTGCTGATGTTCGCGATGGTGACGATCATCGCGACCTTGATCCATTTTTACGCCTATGGATACATGCACGACGAGCTGCACGACGTCGTCGATCACGAGGTGCGGCTGTCCGACGGCCATCACCTGCATCGGCCCGGCCGCTTCTATCGTTTCTTCCAATATCTGTCTCTGTTCTGCTTCAGCATGTTGGGCATCGTCATCGCGGGCAATATCGCGATGGTGTTTGTCTTTTGGGAGCTGGTGGGCATCTGCTCCTATTTCCTCATTGGCTTCTATTACGAGCGCAAGAGCGCCTCGAACGCCGCCAACAAGGCTTTCATCGTCAACCGCATCGGCGACTTTGGCATGATCATTGGCCTGATGGCGCTGTTCGCCAGCCTGGCCACCTTCAATTTCGGTGACATCGATTACGACGGAAATGGCGCGATCGAAGTCGCCGAGCGCGGCATCTTCAGCCAGGTCCGCACGCCCGAAAATCATTTCGCGATTGCCGTGCCGGAGGGCATGGTGCGTGCCACCGCTCCCGGCCACGATCCTTACTGGATGCTGGTCATCGCCGGGATCGGCATCTTCTGCGGCTGCGTGGGCAAAAGTGCCCAGTTCCCGCTGCATGTGTGGTTGCCTGACGCCATGGAAGGGCCCACGCCCGTTAGCGCGCTCGTGCACTCGGCCACGATGGTTGCCGCGGGCGTGTATTTGGTGGGCCGGTTTTTTCCGGTGTTCGCGCCCGAAGTGCTGTTGGTCATCGCGATCACCGGCTGCATCACGTTGTTTATCGCCGCCACGATCGCCATCACGGCCGTCGACATCAAGCGCGTACTCGCGTATTCCACGGTCAGCCAGCTCGGCTACATGATGCTCGCGCTGGGCGTGGGCGGTTGGTCGGCCGGCATGTTCCACCTGGTCACGCATGCCTTCTTCAAGAGCCTGCTCTTCATGTGTTCAGGCTCGGTGATCCATGCCTGCCACACCAACGACATGACCAAGATGGGCGGGCTGCGGAAAAAAATGCCGTGGACCGCTTACACCATGCTTGTGGGCTGCCTGGCAATCATGGGAGCGGGCGTGCCGTTTTCGATTTGGCTGGCGTTTAGCGGCCACTATTCCAAAGATGCCATCCTGGCCCAGGCACTCTCGTTCAGCACCAGCAACCCGTCGCTTTCGATCTTGTTCTACGTGGCGGCTGCCGGAGCGGCGATCACGGCCTTTTACATGTTCCGGCTGTGGTTCATGACGTTTGCGGGCGAACCGCGCGATCACCACATCTACGATCACGCGCACGAATCGCCCAAGATCATGTACTATCCGTTGGTCGTGTTGGCGGTGTTCGCGATCGGCTCGGGCTGGAGTCTTTTCGGCTTCGGCGTTCAGCCCCTGCTCGAACAAGCCCGCCCCGCCGGCATTCTGGCCGAGACGCACGGGGTGCTGCTGCCCGAGCTCGTGCATCCCAACGAGCACACGTCGCACATCGACGCTTTCCACGTGCCGGCCACGATTTGGGCGACCAGCACGGCGCTCGCGGGCTTTCTGCTGGCGGTCGTGTTTTATGGATTGCGCCTGCTCGATGCGCGCGAAGTGAGCCAGCAGTTCCAGCCGATTTACCGCTTTCTGGTGCACAAGTGGTACTTCGACGAGCTGTATGGGTTCTTGTTCGTGCGGCCGGTGTTGTTCGTTTCGCGCCGCGTGGCGGAGTTCGACAAGCGTGTGATCGATCGGTTTATCGACAACTTGGCGCTGGGCGTGCGCATGATTTCAACTTTTGATGACTTGATCGATCGCTACCTGGTGGATGGCGCCGTGAATACGACGGCCGGCTGGCTGTATGGCCTGGGACGCTGGTTCCACGGAGCCGAAACCGGCAAGTTGCGGCAATACGTGATGTTTATCGTGGTCGGCACGGTGGGCCTGTTCGTGTTGATCACGTTTTATTTGAATTCGACATACGCAGGTTGACTGTCGACTGCTTGACCGCGGTCGCCACGCGCTTCGGCGCTGGAAAACCTTGTTGGGAAGTAAGTGACTATGGAATCGACCTACGTGACGCTGCTGAGCCTGATTGTCTTTGTGCCGACCGCGGCGGCGCTTGCAATCGCGTTCTTTCCCCGCGAAAAGACCGAAGCGATGAAGATGTTCTCGCTGGCGGCCACGGCGGTGGTCTTCGTGCTGACCGCGATCATGGCCCTGCCCGGCCGCGGCGATTGGCAATTCGACACCGCGGTTTCCGAGATGCAGAAGATCTTTTCGATCAGTTGGATCCCCAGCTTCAACATTCGTTACTTCATGGGCGTGGACGGCATCAGCTTCCCGCTGGTGCTGCTGACGTCCTTCGTCACGATGCTTTCGATGGCGGCCAGTTGGCCCATCCAAAAGCACGTGAAGGCCTATTGCATCCTGTTCCTGCTGCTGGAAACCGGCATGCTGGGCGTGTTCATGTCGCTGGACCTGGTGCTGTTCTTCCTGTTCTGGGAAGTCGGCCTGATCCCCATGTATTTCCTGATCAATATCTGGGGCAGCGCCAACCGCCAGTATGCCTCCTTCAAGTTCTTCATCTACACCATGGCCGGATCGGTCGGACTGCTGCTGGCGATCCAGACGATCGGCTTGAGCCTGGGTACCTTTGATATGACCCAGGCCTTTGCCCGCTGGCCAACGTGGGCTGACTCGATCTACGGCATCCCGGCCGGCACGGTGCGCGCGGTGGCCTTCTGGGCCTTCAGCCTGGCGTTTGCCATCAAGGTGCCGATCTGGCCCTTCCACACCTGGCTGCCGGACGCGCACACGGAGGCGCCCACGGCCGGGTCAATGCTGCTGGCCGGCGTGCTGCTCAAGCTGGGCGCCTACGGCTTCCTGCGCCTGGTGCTGCCGCTGTACCCGGCCGAGGCGCACCAGTACGCCGGCGTGCTGGCGCTGCTGGCGCTGATGGCCATTGTGATGGGCGCGCTGGCCTCTTTTGGCCAGACGGACTTCAAGCGCCTGGTGGCCTACTCCTCGATCAACCACATGGGCTTTGTGGTGCTGGGCATCGCGGTGGCGGCCTACGTGGCCGGCAGCCCCATCGAGTCGCTGCGGGCCACCGGCATCATGGCCATCAATGGCGCGGTGCTGCAGATGTTCGCGCACGGCCTGAGCGCGGCCGGCATGTTCTTGCTGGTAGGCGTCATCTACGACCGGACGCACACGCGCAACCTGCAAGAGTTTGGCGGCTT
>DATJEN010000061.1:0-5954 GCA_035496575.1 Pirellulales bacterium | reverse complement strand
CAGCGACCAGAAGTTCTCTAGGCCGTTCGTGTGGACTCGGCCCTCGACGTAGCTAATCGCGTGGTCAATCGTTTCGTGCAGATAGTCGGAATCTAGGCCCCGATAACTTGGGTGGGCATCGGTGAACACAGCAGCGCCCGGTTGCACGTTAGCGCGGATTCGTGCTTGCAGGGTCTTTCGCGTGGTGTCCTGGATAACCGCACAGCGAATCTCTCCGCCGCGCTGAAGCAGCCCGTGGACCGCTGACTTGCTGGTGGTTCCCGCGTTAATGTCGCCCTTCTTAGACTTGTGGCGATTGGCTCGCTTGCCTCCGATAAAGCTTTCGTCGCTCTCAATCTCGCCATGCGCTTTGTGGAAGCTCTTGGTTTGCATGGCGAGCCGAACGCGATGCAGCAAATGCCAACCGGACTTTTGCGTGATCCCGAGCGCGCGTGCTAGCTCGCAACTGCTGATGCCATTCTTCGCACTGGTGATGCACCACACAGCGACAAACCACTTGTCCAGGCCGAGGGGCGAGTCTTCAAAGATCGTGTTGACCTTGGTAGAAAACTGCTTGCGGCAATCCTTGTTCTTGCACTGGAACATGCGCCGGCTCTTGATCTCACCAACGTTCGTCCCGTCACATTTTGGACAGGTTACAATGCCGTTGGGCCACTTGATGCGAACCATATAGCCATGGCACACGTCCAAGTCGGAGAAGTAGCGGACCGCTTCGAGCAACGTTTCAGGCGTGTATTGTGTTTTACTCATGCCGCAATTTTACCCATTGCGGCCTGATGAGTCAAGTATATAATTACCGGCTAGGGGCTTGCCTTGGCAGCGTCGCCGCTCGGGGGCGCTTCCGATCCCTGCTCGCCCTCAGGCAGCGGCAGGCCGTGGAACGTCGCGTCGGCCTCCAGCACGTCCTGCAACACGAACGGCTTTGGGAATTTTTCGTCCAGTTGATGCAGCACGCTGCGATAGTGGTTGATCGAGTCCACCAGGGGATCGGTCGTGCTCGCGTCTTTGAGCAGCGCCGGATAAGCATCCAGAACCTCGCGCCACTTCTTCATGCCTTGGTCGTATAGCTCCGAGGCCTTGACCAGTTGCGCTGCCGTAAACGCGCGGTCGGCTTCAAATATTAGCTTGCGGGCCTCGAGCGTCGAGTCTTCGGGCTCGATCTGGCAGCGCAGCATCCAATAATGATAGTAGACGACGTCGCGCTCGATGTTGATCAAGTTCGACATCATGTCGGCGAACGTCGCCTCTTCGGCGGCTTTGAGCGCCGCGGCACGATTCTCGCCTGGCACCCGTTCGGCAAGGTCGATGTGGCCGATGGTCATTTTGTCGTTGACGGCGTATAGCAGCTCGTTTTGCTGGGTCGTGCGACGGTCGGCGGGCGCCAAGTATGCATCGCGCTCGGCGGTCGTCAGGCTGGCAAGCTTTTCCGCCTTGAACTTTTCCTTGAGATCGGCAGTCGCGAGGCGGTCGAGTTCTTCCTGAGCTTTCTTCGAACGCTCGTCGTAGATCTCCTTGTCGCCCAGGCGGACAAAGACGTTGGAGAGCGTGGGCAGATCGCGGTTAGAGAGCTCGGCCCACGAGGCGGCGGCTTTTCGCCAGGCGTTTTTGGCCACTTCGCCAAAGGTGCCTTCTTCCTCGAGATCTTCGGCATAGTTGACCAGGCACATCACCGGGTGCGAGTGGAACAGCACCGGCCGTTCGCCGCGCACCGCGACGCCGCGGGCCGCGACCTGCTCGGCTTTCATGAGCCATTCGCGGCCGACCAGCCAATTGTCGCGCTGCGCCAGTGGCCGCGAACCGTTGAAGTCGTCGTCTTCGCGGAAGAGCCGGCGGAACTGCACCTTCTCATCGGCGCGGCCCAGCTTTTGAGCGATGGTCCAGCCGATGTCGGACAAGAGGCGAGGTGAATCGCGGTTGTACTTGGTGCCTTCCTGGCGATAGTTGATGCCGCGAATCACCCAATAATAGCGGTCGTGGAAATCGTCGAACTCGACCGACACGTTGTGCGTCAGGTTCCAGCCCAAGAAGATCCACACGCTGACCACGTTCGGCTGCAGCTTGGCGATTTGTTCGAGGGCCGCCGAGTAGCCCACCCAGTCTTCGGTCTTTTTGTAGTTGTTGGCCTTGGTCCACAGCACGTTGGCGGCCACGCCGCGCATGCCCAGGGTCGCCAGCTTGATCGTTTCGCTAGCCGGATCGATCTCGCCCAATTGAGCCTGGCTGAGCTGATTAGCCGCGCGCATTTGGGCCAGCATGCCGCCCTTCGACTCGGTCGTCTCGGGCTGGCTGAGCCAACTGAGAGGCAGCAGCAGCGCGGCAATCACGCAGGCATACACAATCTTGCGAGTAAATCGTTGGCGTTCATTCATCGCGCCACCTCGCGCGTCCTCAAAAAGAAATAACCAATCGCGAACACCGCGGCCACGTACGCCAATGCCGTAAACAACTGAATCAGGATGGTGTCCGGCGGAATGTCGAAACCGTGAGCCACGTAGTCAACGTCATCAAAATGGCGAAAGTCGGGCAGCAATGTCGTGACATGGCTCATGAACCACATGAACACCTGGTCGCCGGCCTTCACCACGTCGGTGGTCAGCCCCGGCTCGAGCTGGGTCGTGACATTCTGTTGCTTGAAAATGCGAATGAAGGATTCGATGGGCCCGCCGCCCTGAATCGAGCCTTGAGCCACGTCGAACACGAATTGCTTGAAGAAGCCCATCACTAACGTTGCGAGCGTGGCCATCATGGCAACCGCGCCACTCAAGAACGTGCTGAACATCACGCCAAACCCGGTGACCAACAACATCTGCACCCAAATCGACAGGTAGCTCTTCACGAAGTTCATCGTGAACGAAGCGTCGCGGGCGCGCAAATAAATGTCGGGCTTGGCCACCCCGAAATACTGCGAATCGTCGAGACATTGCAGTTCGATATCCAATTGACCGTCGACCACCAGGTCGGCGAACAAGTCGATGGAATTACCGGCCGGATCGGTGAGCTTGCGCGAAATGGGCAGGCTGTCAATGTAAAAATCCTTGGCTCGAAACGTAATCAGTTGGCTGGCTCGGCCCGTCCTGGGGTTCTTGAGCACCAGGCTTCCCAAAATGCCTTTCTCGATATCACCCTTGTAGGAGCGGAATACGCGAATCGTCATCTCGATCGGCAACTCTTCGGGAAAGCGCTCGGGCGTGATGTCGTCGAAGGTAAACGTAGCCGCTGCCAGCGATCCGCCTTCGATGAAGCTGCGATACTTCCACTCGTTGCCAACGTTAATCCCTCGATCGCTGCCCTTGCCCGTGCGATCCTTGAATCGCAAGCCCGACGCATAGAGTGGCACGCGCGCGGTCAGCAGATCTCGGGGCGGGCTGAGCACGTAACGAACTTTGTCGCCGTCGCGCTCGGTGGTCACCTGGTGGTAATGGCCCTGAACGATGTCGGTGCTGCCATTCCCCTTCTCGTCCAGGTTCACCTGGTGCCGATGATTCAAAACCGATGACGTGCGTCCGGTTTGTGCGCCCGTTGGATCATTCGGCGCCTTTTTGAGTGACGCGACTTCAACCTCGTGGGTGTGGCTGAGCACGCGCGAAACAAATACGTAGCTGAACACTCCCATGATGGCGAGCAGAATGCTGCCGATCACCGCAAAACCAATGATGCGGCCTAGCACGATCTCGCCCGGACGAACCGGCTTCGTGACGATGGTGTAAATCGTGTGATTTTTGATGTCCGCCGGCAGGCTTAGTGCGCTCAGAAACAGCGCCATCAAGAGCACGAGCCAGGTCGTGGCCGTGAGCACGAAACTCAGGTACAGCGCGGCCGGATCATTCGACCTGCTGTCCAGAAACCAGCCCGCGAAGAGCAAGATCAGCAGGAACACACCAAAGCCGACGAGGACGCGGCGCCTGAGTGATTCCTGCACGGCCAGCCAGGACAAAGCAGCGATGCGGCGCGGCGAAATCGACACAAAGTCGACCAGGCCGGTGCGGATCATGCGGTAGGCGGTGTCGCCTCCGGCCATGGGACCATAGCGAAAGGCGGCCACCAGAAATCCGCCGATGAGCGCCAGCAGCCCCAACAGCGCGGCCGCCTCGAGAAAGAACAATAATGCCGGCCAAATCCAGTCCGCGAACAGGATGGCATCGGTTTCGTGAACCATAAATTGTTAACTTCAATCGGCTGAAAGATGGCGCTCGCGGCTAACGATTGGGCGCGGCGTTCGGTTCCGGATCGTGTTCCGGCTTGGCGCGGCGGCCCGGCCGCGCTTCACTATCACGCACGATCGCCAGGAACAAGTCTTCCAGCGTGGTGGTCGGGTTGTCCATGGCCAGCACCGTCCCTTGATGGCGCTCGATCACGGCACGTATCTCGGATTGGGCCGATTCGCTTAGGCCGCGGGCACGAATCTCGGTTTCGTCGCGGACTTTCAACAGCGAGTCGACGCGGCCAAGTTCCTTCAATTCGCCTTGATGCAAGATGGCAATGCGATCGCACACGTCTTGCACGTCGGCCAACAAGTGGCTGCTCATCAGAACCGTCTTGCCCTGCCCTTTTAGCCGCAGGATGAGATCTTTCATCTCGCGCGTGCCGATTGGATCGAGGCCGCTCGTCGGCTCGTCCAGCAGGATCAGCTCCGGATCGTTGATCAGCGCCTGGGCCAACCCGATACGGCGGGCCATGCCTTTGGAATACTCTTTCAGTTGGCGGCGCTTGGCCCAGTTGAGGCCGACCAGGTCGATTAATTCCGTTGTCCGCCGCTTGCGATCGGCCGCCGACATGTCGAACAGGCGGCCGTAAAAGTCGAGCGTCTCCTCGGCATTCAGAAAGCGGTACAGATACGACTCTTCGGGCAGATAGCCGAGCCGCTCGTTCTTCGAAACGTCAGTCGCGTCGCGGCCGAAAATCAGGGCCTGTCCGCTGGTGGGAAACAGCAGACCCAGCAGAAGTTTGATCGTGGTGGTCTTGCCCGACCCGTTGGGCCCCAGCAGGCCGAAGATTTCTCCGCGGCGGATCTCCAGGTCGAGCGCCTTGAGCGCCCGCACCTTTTGACGTCCCCAGAAGTCGCGATACACCTTTGAGAGGTTGCGCGTCTCGACCACGACATCTGAAGCCATGCGATCTCTCTCAGTGCAGAAAAGGTCCAGAATTGTGAGCCGCTGTCAGGCCTTTTAAGGGGCACGCTCGAGAGCCGTTTGCAAGCGACCGCTCCCCGCGCAGCCAGGGCCGGTCCCGCAAGCCCCCGACCGGGGGCAATGCTGACGCCAAGTCCCGGTCCTCACGTCCCTTACGCGGCCAGCCCGGTCTTGGTTCGCTCCTGCCATGGACACGGCAGGGACGGCCCTCGCAGCCGTTGCATAGGCCGAAAGGGGCCGAACCCTCACTATAAGAGACCCTTTCGGGGCTTTCAAGCCGATGGGTGGCCCACGGCACGGCCGCCGGGCGTGGCACGACCTTTCCCGGCCCATGGTTTCACTTTGCAGTGCCCAGATCGGCCGCGAGTGCGAGCGAGCCACTCGCTCGCGAGACCGCCTCGGGCCATTCCCGAGTACCCTTAGCCGAAGCAATCCTTGCACGATAATATCGACCATACCGCGCTGTCTGACGGTTTTTATTGGTCGCGCGCGCGTTTCGGCTTACCGACTCTGTTACGAAGTGCCAAATTCGCAAAACCCATGCAGCGCTCGAACCAGCACGTCGAGGACGAAGCCACGCGATTCCTGTTGAGTCGCGTCGACTTCGAGCGCACGACCAACGTGCCCTACCCTCAGCGCGATTTCCGCCTCGACCGCATGCGGCGGCTGCTCGCCAGGCTGGGCGACCCGCAGCACGCGCTGTCCATCGTGCACATCGCGGGCACCAAGGGAAAAGGCTCCACGGCCGCTACGATCGCCAGCATCCTCCGCGCGGCAGGCTATCGAACGGGGCTGTATAGCTCGCCGCATCTGGACCGAGTCGAA
>DATJEN010000060.1:0-14569 GCA_035496575.1 Pirellulales bacterium | reverse complement strand
GTTCGCTGACCGCATCGACGCGAATCATGGCCCAATCGTTGCTCACCAGCGGCTGAATGTCCGAGAGTCGCTTGAGCTCCTCGGGCGCGGCGTCCCAGGTGCGTCCCAGTGGCGGTCCAAACAATGCCCAACTCTTCAACTCCTTGGCAAGCGCGGTGGTGGTGAACTTGGCATCGCACGAACGGAATGCGGCCAGGGGCGGCGTGGTGAAAGCCTTGAAGCCAAAGCGGGCGTCGATCTTGCCGCGCGATTCGTCAAACAGCTTCAGCCATGCCACGTCACGATTGGCGGGATGAAAGACCAGGTTGGCCGGCTTGGCCGCCAGGCTGGCGACCGTCTCGGCGCGAACGTCCAAATCCTTTGTGTTGTTGCAGCCCCAGTAAAAACCTTCCGTCCCGCCGGGAAATTCCTTCTTGCTGCTGCGCCACAGCTTGTGCTTGCGCGTGCCGAGCTCAAACATCGCAACTTCGTTGGTCTTGGTGTCGCCCAACAGCCATTCGTTCGAATACAGCCCGTTGTTCGAGGAGGTAAGAATCTCGACCGCCTTGTCGATCGAGTCGGCATATTGCATGACCCGGCGGATGCGCGAGGCCAAGGGCGCAGCCTCGGCGTCAAACCTGGTCTGGGCAATCGTCGTCTCCGAGCACAACAGCCCCGCGTCGTTCATGTAGTAGTCCAACCCACTCATGATTCCGCCGGGATAGGTTTGAAAAACCATGCGATGCCCGGCCTTGGGCTTGATGTCGAGCCACACGTTGAAGTGCCGCACGGCATACAGGTGAAACATGGTGATGTGGCCAAACACGATGCCGCCGTCGGCCGTGGCCGGACCCGTCGCGGCAAAGGCGCTGCAATGGTCGTCGGCCTCGCTCGCCGGCTGTCCCTCTTCCGGCTCGCGAAAGCGGCGCCCTTCCAAACCGGTCGGAGTGGCTTCCAAACCGGAATCGAGAAAATCGACTTCGATGTTCGAGTTCAAGGCCACGATGTCGACCAGGTCGAGCGGGCGGTTCTCGAACTTCGCCCCGGCATGCGCCGCGCCATCGGCGATGCCCTTCATCTCTTCCAGGTATTCAGCGTCATAGCGCCGCAAAAATAGCGCGCCGACAAGCGTGCGCATGTCGCGCCACGCCTCGGCCGGCGCCTTGGGGCTGCGGAACGCGGCGATCGATTTCAAGTTCTCGACGATCTCGGCCGCCAGCAGCTTGCCGTGCTGATAGCCGCGATCATAAGGCTCTCCCTCCGTGTGCAGCACGATCCAGCCGGATTGCGGATAGCGATAACCTGGCCCTTCGCGCGTGATCGACGCCGGGTCAGGCACATAGGGCGTGCTGGAAGAAGCCGGGGGCACGCCCGTGAAAGGCGTAGCGGCGTGAAGCGTCGCCGCGGTGAGCATCCCTAAAACCGCAATCGCAAAGACACCCAGCCTGGCTGACATGATGGCACTCCCACTCCAGCGAGGAACGAAGGGGATGACGTGCCAGCCATCTTAGCTGGGCCGCTAACGGGGCTGCAATCCTGTGCGCAGTTGCAAGCCTGCCAGGCAGGCATCACGTGCGCGCCAAGAGCCACAAGCCGGGCTATTCAGACTTTGCGGTTGCCATGGGTGGAATCGGGCTTGGCGCCACCGGGTCGGCACTCGCCCCGGCTAGCTGCGGCTTGGGCCGCTCGTAGTCCATGACGAGCCAGTTGCGGTCCGGCGACCATTTGAAGTGGCATTCCTTCGCAATTCCCACGGTAGGCGGTTTGCCGTCTTGGTCGGCCAGCAATCCCACCACGAGCGACTTAAGTCCCGCCGCATGGGCACTGGCCATCAGCCGCCGCACCACCACTCGATGTGCCCGAATGCCGAGCTGCGCTTCACCCGTCATCGCAGGCGGCAAAAGCCCGCGCTCATCCTCTCGCGCGTGATTGCGCCGGACGACCAGGTCGATCGAACCCGGCGACGAGGTCAGGTAAATGGTGTGCTCGTCGGAGCCTAAGGCCCGTCGGAACTCGTCGCTTCGCAGCGCCAGGTCCAAAGGCGCAACCTCGCCAGCGACCTCCTGGTCGAAGACCTTGTTGATCTGCGCGGCGGTATGTTCGGCCACGACGCCATTGGCTTTGTCTCGAGTTTCGTCAAGTTTCCGTCGCGCCACGCGCTCGATGATTCGACCTCGCACGCCTGGCTTGTTGACTTGCAAGCCGCGGCTGGTTGACGACGTTTCGGCCACGCAAATCGACGGCGAAACCTTGACTCCCTTCGGGGTGATCAGCAGCTCTTTACGCGCCGTGAAGCGGGTCACCGCCTCCGAATCGAACACAACGGGTCCCTTATAGCCTTGCGTCTGCGCACTCACCGTTCCCGCAAAACGGATCACAACCAGCGCGCCTTCGCTGCTGGCTTGCAGCGTGACTTCCGTCGCGCCCACGGTGAGCGCGTTGCCCTGCACGGGCGTATCCAAAATGGTGTCGACGACCAGGTCGTGCCGCGAGATCGCGCGCTCGAACTGGTTGGCCAGCAGGTCGCGTGAAATCCGCACCCGCACCACTTCAGCCGGCAATCGGTCCGGGTCGGCTGCCAACAGTGGAAACGCCGGGGCATGGGCTGCCGATGCAGGGGCTTGCTGCCCGCGCGCCCCGAAGAGCTTGCCAGACACCAGCGCGCCGGCCAGTCCGAAATCGGGCAGGGCGGGCTTGGCAATCGATATAGCTCCGCCCTGCGAAAGAGCGGCCTTGGATTCGAATGCTGCCTCTGCGCCCCGACTCGAAGACGTGGTTAACGTAGTGAGCACGGCACAAAGCAGCCACAGCCTGGCTGGCATCGTGCAACCTTCTTTCTATTCCAAACCGCGCCTCCTACGGCGCGTTGCCCGTCCGGGTGACTTGCAAAGCGTATGCCAGCCGGACTGGCGCGATCGTGCAATGCGCGGTAGAGCGAAAACTACATGTGATTTGCGTCGATTTGACAAGTTCGTGCAGAATTGCACGAGGCTCGTTTGTTCCGTCGAAGTGGGACAGCTGTTGCCATCCAATGGATTAGACGACCGCACACCGCATTGGCGTCACACGGCCCGAATCGGCCGCCTCCTAGCCAGTCTGGCTTTGACAACTTATGCTCAGGGGCACTGCCTGCACTACTTGAAAGGGAGCACGATGATTCATACTCACTGGATGTTCGCCGCCGGAATGTTGGCCGCCGGAATGTTGGCCGCCGAGTTTGCCCGCGCTGCCGAGCCCGGCCCGGTCGACAAAGACGCTCCGGAAGCTTTCACCACCACGCCGTCCGGTCTGAAATATCGCATTCGCCGCAAGTCGGATGGGGCGAAGCCGGCCAAAACAAACGAAGTCACGGTCCACTACCGGGGCTGGCTCGATAACGGGAAAGAATTCGACAGCTCCTATGCGCGGGGTGAGTCGATCAGCTTTCCGCTCGACCGCGTCATCAAAGGTTGGACAGAAGGCATGCAGCTGGTGGGCAAGGGTGGCATGATCGAGCTCGAGATTCCGCCCGAGCTCGGCTATGGCGCCGCCGGCGCAGGTGGCGTCATTCCGCCCAACGCGCGGCTGCACTTCCTGGTCGAGCTGATCGAAATCAAGTAATCGCGAAGTAATAGCGACGGCGGCGTGACGCGACTTTGTTTCGATCCTGACGAAGCTATCGAAAAGCTCGCCCGAGCCGATCGCAAGCTCGCGCGCGTCATCGAGCGCGCGGGGCCGTTCAGCCACCGTCCGCAGCGGCTGCAAGATCCGTTTCAGGCCCTGCTCCGCGCGATCGTCTATCAGCAGCTATCGGGCAAGGCAGCCGAGACCATTTTCGGACGCGTGTCGGCGCTGCACGTCAAGCTGACCCCAGAAGCCCTGCTCGGCACGCCTGACGACTTGTTGCGCGCGGCCGGCATGTCGCGCGGCAAAGTGTTGGCCGTTAAAGACCTGTCGGCCAAGGTGCTCGATGGCACCGTGCCCACGCTGAAGGCATTAACAAAAATGGAGGACGCGGAGATTGTGTCGCGCTTGACCGAAGTCCGCGGCATTGGGCCGTGGACGGTCGAGATGCTGCTGATCTTCCGCCTGGGCCGGCCGGACGTATTGCCGGTCAGCGATTTCGGCGTGCGCAAAGGCTTCATGCTCACCTACGGCAAGCCCGAGATGCCTTCGCCCAAGCAGCTGCTCGAGCATGGCGAGCGCTGGCGGCCATTCCGTTCGGTGGCAAGCTGGTATATGTGGCGCGCGCTCGATCTGTCGCGCACGTCCGATCCGCCCGCGGAGAAGAAGCCGAGCAAAAAACCCGTCACGGCGCGGAGGTCGAAAGCCACTGGCCGCTAAGCGGCCCTCGCGCGAGTCCTGGCCCGCTGAATTCGATCTCGAGCGTCCTATCCGCATCGTTCGGAAAGTAGATCGAGAAGCGGAGGGGGTGCAGCCCGCGCTTGAGGGCCACGACGCCATCGCGCTCGCGGCGGCGGCCCTGCGTCTCAACCACCTCCTGCCCGCCGATCGCCAGCACGCTGCGTGGCGACGAGCGTAGCGTGAACGTGTAAATCCCGTCCGTCGGCGCGCTGAAGTAGCCCTCGAAAACAAAGCCAAACTTCTCGTCGCGCTTGCGTGGCTCGAGATTGATCGTCGGCGAGATCCCGTGCGCCGTCGCCTGGGCCGCTTCGAGTGCCGCCAGGGTCGGCTCCGCCAGGTCTTCGACATATCGATAGGAAACGCCGGGCCGAAGGGCTTCAACCTCCGCCGGCGGCTGAAGCTCCAAGTGCGTGAAGCGCACGTTGCGGACGTGACTGGACGCCTCGCCCTCGAACGCTTTGGCACGCAGCGTCGCCGATTCGGCCAGCTCGAAGGGGCGAGAGTATTTGCGCGAGCTGGGCACGGGTTCCGCGCCGTCGAGCGTGTAGCGAATGTCCGCGTTCGCAGTTGCCGTCGACATGGCAATGGTGATCGGCTCAATGAAAGCGCCCTTGCAGAGGGTTTGAACCCGCGGCGGATCAATCCACCGCCTGGCGGTTTTGGGTTGCGTGCCCTCGTTCAGCCAATCTTCGATGTCGGTATAGCCATCGCCGTCCGTATCCAGTTCGCTGGCCTCGAACTTGTCCGGATTTCTGCCGAACTTCGCCTCCCACCGGTCGGGCAAACCGTCGCCATCACTGTCGCTCGTGGGCTGACCGCCGGCCAGCTCAGGCCAGCCGCCGACTTCGGTCTGAGAATCGATCAGCCGATCGTTCCGCGTGCGGATTTGATCGATGATGCGCCGATCCATGGCATCGCGCGCAGGCAGCGTCGCTCCAGCGTCGGCGAGCACCAGCTCATAGGCTTCTTTTCCTGCTTGCGTCTTAACCGTGTTTACCGCGAAGGGCTGCTTCACCTGGAGAGCGCGTTGCATCGCCTGGCGGTCGTGCCCGGCCGGCGGTTGTATGAGCAGCCAATTGTCGCTCGTGCCTGGGTCGAACCCTTCGAACACATTGCCTTCCAGAAAATACTTCTGCCGCAGCCCGCCGGGACTGAACGCGGTTTGCTTGAGCTTCGAGTAGCCGGCCGAGCGCAGGTAGTTGCCCACATAGTTCATCTCCAGCCGGTCATCGCCGCTGTAGCCTGCTCGATCGCCCCAGCCCACCACCACGTTGTTGCGAAAATCCAACAGCACGTCGCCGCCGCGCGGATTGCGGCTGCGATGATAGGCATAGACGTTGTGATGGTAGGTAATCGGCGCGGGCCCACTAACGAGCGAGCCATAGCCGTGCGATCCTTTGTGGTGAAGCGAGTGGTTCAGGCTTTCGACGATCATGCACCAACTGACGGTCACGTTGCCGGAGTTGCCGTTGGTCGAGATCGTCTCATCGATGCCCCAGCTCGCCGAGCAATGGTCGATAATCACGTCCTGTTCGCGGCAACTGATGCAATCGAGCTCGCGCTGCCCCACGTCGCCCGGCCGCACGCGCAGAAAGCGTACGATCACCTGCGGCGCGGCGATCTTGAGCGAGCCGCCCTTCAGGCACACCCCATCCCCTGGCGCGGTCTGCCCGGCAATCGTGATGAAGGGTTCGCTGATCGTGAGATCGGTCTTGAGCTCGATGTTCCCGCCAACGGCGAACACCACAGTGCGCGGGCCTTTCGCAACAAGCGCCGCGCGCAAGCTTCCTTCAACGGGCTTGTCTCGCTTGGGATCATAGTCGGCCAAGGTGGTGATGCGCAGCACGCGGCCGCCGCGGCCTCCGCGCGTGTACGCGCCCGCCCCTTCCGCTCCGGGAAAGGCCGGCAACATTCGCTCGTCGGCAGCCGGCGCGGCAAACAGCAGCTCGGCCGCCGCGAGGATCAGGCCAAGAGAAAGGGCGCTCGACAGCAGTCTAAAATGAAACGCCATGCGAGCCTTCACGCTAGCATCTTGCGCACGACTTCGCCGCCCACGTCCGTCAGGCGGAACTCGCGCCCCTGGAAGCGATACGTCAGCTTCAGGTGATCGAGTCCCAACAGATGCAGGATCGTGGCTTGCAGATCGTGGACGTGCACGGGATCGTCGACCGCGTAATAGCCCAGCTCGTCGGTCGCGCCGATCGTTTGTCCGCCGCGAATGCCGCCGCCGGCCAGCCACATGGTGTAACCATCGACATGGTGGTCGCGGCCGATCAGATCGCGCGGTTCGCCCATCGGAGTGCGTCCGAACTCTCCGCCCCAGATCACGAGCGTGTCGTCGAGCAATCCCCGCTGCTTGAGATCCGCCAAAAGCGCCGCTGCCGGACGATCGACCTCCCGACAGCGGTCATCGAGCGGCTTACCCAGATGCGTGTCGTTGTTGCCGTGGTGGTCCCAATCGGTGTGATAGAGCTGCACGAAGCGCACGCCGCGCTCAACCAGGCGCCGCGCCAGCAGGCAATTGTTGGCGAACGACGGCTTGCCCGGCTCGGCGCCATAGGCCGTGAGCGTCTCGCGCGTTTCGCTGCCCAGGTTGATCAGCTCCGGAGCGCTCGACTGCATGCGGTACGCCATCTCATAGGCCGAGATTCGCGTCGCGATTTCGCTGTCACCGATCGCCGCCAGCCGCTCGGCATTGAGCCGCGCCACCGTGGAAAAGAACGCCTGCTGCCCTGCCGCGCTGACTCCCGGCGGATTGGACAGATTCAAAATGGGCTCGGGGCCCGACAACAGCGGCACGCCTTGATAGGCCGTCGGCAAGAATCCGCTACCCCATAGCGGGTTTCCGCCGCGAGGACCGCGTGGGCCCGATTGCAGCACGACAAAGCCCGGCAGGTCGCGCGAGTCACTGCCGATGCCATAGGTCAGCCAGGCGCCCATGCTCGGCAGGCCGAAGCGGCTGGAACCCGTGTTGACGAACAGCTTCGCCGGCCCGTGATTAAAAACTTCGGTCACCATGCTGCGCACGATGCAAACGTCGTCCACCACCGTGGCCAGGTGTGGCAGCAGCTCGCTGAGCTCGGCGCCCGACTGGCCATGCCGCGCGAACTTGCGCTTCGTGCCGAGCAGCTTGGCATCCCCCTTGATGAAGGCGAACCGCTTGTTCTTGGTGAACGAGGCCGGCACAACCTGGCCGTCCAGTTCCTGCAGCTTCGGCTTGTAATCAAAAAGCTCGAGCTGGCTGGGTCCGCCGGCCATGAATAGAAAAATCACGCGCTTCGCGCGGGGCGGAAAATGCGGCTGCCGCGGAGCCAGCGGATCGCTCGTCCGTTGTCCGGCCGCTTGCGCTTCCTCCGCCAACAGCGATCCAAGCGCGAGCGCCCCCAACCCCACTCCACATTCGGCGAAAAAATGCCGCCGCGTGCTCGCGCGCAACAACTCCTTGGCGGCTTGCCGAGCAACCGGGCCGTCGTTTTGTGTGCTCAAGTCCTTCATTCGCGCGTCACAAACTCGTCCAAATTCAACAACACGCGGGCAACCATGGTCCACGCCGCGACCTCCGAACCTCCTCCCGCCCCCACCAGTTTCGCATCTTCCGGATTCTGCGCGTATCGCGCCCGCTCAAGCGAAAAATACTCGGCCAGCGCGCTCAGTTCGCCCGGGGCCGGATCTCGCGCCAGCGCCCGCCGGAAGGCCCGGCGCAAATGTTCCGCCGCGCCCGCCGCACCGTCGCCCGCGATCGTGCGGCCGAAGCCCTGCGCCATTTCATAAAGGGCCCGGTCGTTGGCCATCGTGAGCGCCTGCAAGGGCGTATTGGACCTTACGCGGCGCGTGCACGCCACCACGGCATCTGGAACGTCGAACGTCTTCAAGAACGGATACGGGCTCGACCGCCACAGGAACGTGTACATCCCGCGGCGAAAACGTTGCGCGCCTTTATTTTCACCCCAGAATTTCGCTTGCTGCGTGAAGCGATAAATCCCCTCGGGCTGCGGAGGATACACGCCGGGCCCGCCGATTTCCGGATTCAGCAGTCCGCTGGCCGCCAGTGCCGCGTCGCGTATCGTCTCGGCTTCCAGACGCAATCGTGTTTGCCGGCCGAGCAGCTTGTTTTCCGGATCGGCCGCCGCCAAATCCGCGCGCGGACGAGACGCCTGCCGGTAAGTCGCGCTGGTCACGATCAATTTGTGCAGCGACTTGAGGCTCCAGGTTTCCTTGAAGCGGCTTGCCAGCCAATCGAGCAGTTCCGCATGCGTGGGCAGATCGCCTTGCAGACCAAAATCGTTTTCCGTGGCGACTAACCCACGCCCGAAATACGCCTGCCAAACGCGATTCACGGTCACCCGGGCCGTCAGGGGATGTCCCGGCGCGGTCAACCATCGCGCAAAGTCCAATCGATCCGCGCGGGCGCCGCGCGTCACCAGCCGCGGCAGCACCGCCGGCACTCCGGGTGAAATTTTGGCCCCTGGATGCAGAAAGTCTCCGCGCAAATGAATGTGGGTTTCGCGTGGCTCCGGCCGCTCGCGCATGACCAGCGTGGTCGTGATCGAGGCCTTTAGTTGTTTTTGACTTTCTTTCAGCTCCGCGATCCGCGTTGCCAGCGGCAGGCGCTCCGGATCGACTTTGTGATATTCTTCAGCCAGTGCTTTGCTCTGCTCCTTGCTACGCGACTCGACGGCGATGGCCAAGGCTTCGCGCGCGGCTTTCGGCAAAAACGCAAACCCCTCAAAGTTCTTGTGCAGGCCCGCTTCCCACACTGCCTGCCGCGCCCCGGAGTTTACGTCCACCTGCTCGAGCCGCATCTCGGCTTGCGCGATTTCCGCCTCCAAGGCCGGCATCTCGTTGGCCTGTTGATCCGTCGGCACGCTCAGCACCGGCTCGTCAGCGCTGTTGAAGATCGCAAACAGCTCGTAGAACTCGCGCTGCGAGATCGGATCGTACTTGTGGTCGTGGCACCGCGCGCAACCCAAGGTCAGCCCCAGATAAGCCACGCCCGTCGTGCTCACCCGGTCGACCACCGCTTCGACGCGAAACTGCTCGGGATCGGTGCCCCCCTCTTCGTTGAACAGGGTGTTGCGATGAAAGCCCGTCGCGATGATCTGATCGGGGCTGGCTTTCTCGAGCAGGTCACCGGCAAGTTGCGCGATCGTGAACTGATCGAACGGCAGGTCGCGGTTCAGAGCGTCGATTACCCAGTCACGATACTTCCATATCGAGCGCCCGCCATCGATCGTGTACCCGTTCGAGTCCGCATAGTGCGCGATATCCAACCACTGGCGGCCCCACCGCTCGCCGTAATGCGGCGAGGCCAGCAAGCGATCGACCAGCCGCTCGTAGGCATCGGGCGAGGAATCGCTCAAGAACCGATCGACCTCTTCGCAAGCAGGCGGCAAACCCAACAGGTCAAAGCTCAAGCGGCGCACGAGCGTGATGCGGTCCGCTTCCGGCGAGGGACTGAGTCCAGCGTCTTCCAACCGCGAGAGCACGAACCGATCGAGCGGCGAGCGGGCCCAAGCGACATCCTTGCACGCCGGCGGCGGCGGATCGGCAATCGGCTGAAACGACCAGTGTGCCGAGCTAGTCCTGTTCGCAGCCGGCTCGTCCGCCGGCGCGCTGGCGCCCTCGTCGATCCAGCGCGTAATGGTCGCGACCTCTGCGTCGGTCAAGGCCGGCCCACGCGGCGGCATCTTCGTGATCCGCTCACCGCCGCCCCGAATTGCCTCGACCAGCAAGCTTTCGGCCGAGTTACCCGGCAGTATGCCCGGCCCGCTGTTGCCGCCTTCCAACAGCGCGGTGGTCCGATCCATCTGCAAGCCCGATTCTTGCTTGCGCGATCCGTGGCATTCAAAACACCGCGCCTCGAGAATCGGTCGCACGTCGCGCAGAAAATCCGGCGCTGGCGGTTCTTGCCCGCCAGCCACGCCAACTAGCGACCATGCGGCCGCCACAGTCCAAAGCGTCAGGCACCCCCTTCGCACCCGAATGGAGCAACGACAGCCAGAATTGGGACAGGCAGGCAGCATGCGCGGACTCGCGCGCGGAGGCGCAGGAAGGCGAAGTTGCCAGCCATCATAGACCAAATGGCCAGGGCTGAGTATTAGCCCGCCGGATCGGTGCGCCCGCTCCGCACCCCTGATTCCGAGGTGCTCGCCCGTGCCGCGAGCGTTTCCCCGCTAGATCGCCCGTGTCCGGACGTATACCGCCCGCCGGCATGCCTCTCGAACCACGAAAATGGAGCATTTTCATGCAAAATCCGGCCGAAACTTTTGGTACCCTATCGGGTATCAATAGTGATGACGGGATTAGGTTTAGGGCCTATTCGCCTCACTATCCTGCCCACTTTCCCGCCCTAGAGTGCTATGTCCGCGAAGTTCGACCGACAGGGTACACGTTCGGCTTTTACGCTCGTCGAGCTGTTGGTGGTGATCGCCATTATGGCCGCCTTGCTCGGCCTCTTGTTGCCGGCCGTGCAGTATGCCCGATCCGCAGCACGGCGTACGCAGTGTCTCTCGCAGCTCCACAACATCGGGGTGGCGATGGACAACTACATGGATAGCCACGGCCAGCGGGCGAAATATCCCGATGCGGCCCAACTGCCCAGTTTGGCGACCACGCCCCCGCGGCCATCGCTGGTCACGGTGTTGGGGCCGTATATGGAGCAGGAGACCACCGTGTTTCGCTGCCCGTCAGACGACGCGTCGTTCCGCGACGCGAACTTGCTCGCAGCCAACAAACCGCCCGAAGGCCTGTCGTATTTTCAAAAGGAAGGCATCAGTTACGAGTACCCCGCCAACACGGGTAGCTACGCCGGGACGCGCGGACAGCCGACGCTGGCCAGGAAAACGCGCCAGAAAGTGATGGATGGCCGCTCGAGCAGCACGGTCTGGATATCGTACGACTACGAAGCCTATCACGGGACGGAAGGAGAAGACGGCTCACGGTGTTTTGTCTATGCGGACGGTCACTCGGACTCGTCCTAACCAAATACTGTAAAGGCTAACGTCATGAGCACTACCCGCCCTGCGAATCGAGCGCGCGGTACCTCCCGCGCCAAGGCGGAATCCGAATCCGGCGGCAAGAAGAAGTGGATCTTGCTCCTCATGCTGTTGCTCCTGTCGATCTCTGGCCTGGGCGCATGGGCCATGACGTCGCGCCGAGATCCTAACCTGGTGAAAGCGCAGGAACTTCGCGCGCAAATGGAAAACGCCACACCCGAGCAGCGCCGCGAGTTGCGTAGCCAATTTCGCGAGACGATCGACGGCATGTCCGAGGCCGCCCGCGACCAGTTCTTCGAATCGGGCCGCAAGGAATGGGAAGCTCGCGAGATGAAGAGGATGGACGAGTTCTTCGCCAAATCATACGCCGATCAGATCAAAGACATCGACAAGCAGATCGATCGCGACGAACAGCGCCGCAAGGATTGGGAAAAACGCCGTCAGGCAAACGGCGGACAGGGGAAAGCTGGTAACGGGGGACCCGGCGGCGGCGGTGGCCCAGGTGGTGGTGGTGGCGGTGGTGGTCGTGGCGGCGGCGGTGGACGCGGCGGTCGCAATATGGACCCAGCGGCCCAGCTCGCGCGCAGCAAAAACTATCTCGACCGCACCAGCCCTGAAAGCCGCGCGCAGCGCGGCGAGTATCGCCGCATGATGCAAGATCGGCGCACGGCACGTGGGCTACACTAACGCGCGCTACGGCAACGCGCGATGCTCGACTCTGCTTGCACAGTCTAGTGCAGTGGAGTGGATTTCTGCGTGGGTACCACCGAGAACTCGTTGTCGGTGTTGCGAAGCAACAAGATGCGCCCGGGGCCGCTAAGCTCCAAACAGCGCCGATCTTAGCTTGCCATCCAAGCTTGCGCTGCCTCTGTTGCCCAAACCCCTCGCGCCTGCTCGGGCGCTGGCGTTGACCCTGCGCCTCGACGCCGCTAGACTCCCGCCCCGTTTTGATCAATCGAAATGGATTTCGAAAGGGCATATCAATGCGAGTGTTTTTGTTCCTGGCAGTGTTCGCAGTCGTCGGCCTGGTAGTGACCGGCGCCATCAAAATGCAAAAATCAGCCGACAGCGGCAAAATCTCCATCGAAATTGACAAGGGAAAGGTCCGTGATGATGCCCAAATCGTGATCGATAAGGGTGAAGAGCTTTTGCACAACGCTGAAACCGCGCTCGAAAACGCTTCGCACTCGCAGCCGCGCTAGCCACTGAAGCTTCGCGATAAAGCTGCGATTCTCGATTGAGAGCAAAGCGCTCAATTCTCGGGCACTTGACCCGCCAAAATCCTGGTATCGAGCCCCGCGCCCGAGTATCTTAAACCCCGACCTGGGGCCGGGGCTTTCCGCTGCTGCGCGGCGCTGCGCCTCCCCTGCCACAGATTGGATCCGCAGGCGGGGACGCTCATGAAGCGAACACCGGCAACCTCGATCGTTTCGCAGGCGCCGCGCTCGCGCCGGCTGCATTTCGAGCCGCTCGAATCGCGCCGCATGCTGACGACCGCTCCCTGGCACAACTATGCAATCCCCCTCGACACGAACGGCAGCGGCACTATCACCGCCACCGACGCTCTTGCGGTCATCAGCGAGCTGTTGCGCACCGGCGCTCGCCAACTCCTGCCAGACACGCCGGACCCGCCGCCCTTTTTCGTCGATACGAACGCGGATGGCTGGCTGACTCCCACGGACGCGTTGCTCGTCGTGCACCGCATTCTCTCGCCACCCAAGGTCACGCTGTCGACCCTGGTCCCGTTCTCGATCGACGTAACGCCCGAAGTTCAAATCACCGCTTCGAGCCTGGCTACGCTGGCCGACAACACGCCGGTCAACGTGGACGTCGATCTGAATAACGATGGCGACTTCACCGATCCGGGCGAGGCCAATCGCTCCTCCGGCCTGTTGTACCAAGGCGCGGCCGACTTCACGCTCAACCCGGCGCTACCCAACAGTCCGCCCGCCGGGCCCTACACCGTGCGCCTGCGTGCTCACGTCACCGACAGCGACGGCTTCACCGGCTATAGCCCGGTCGAGTCGCTGGTGGTCGACACCACGACCTCCAGCGCGCTAACCGACTATGTGCATGCGGCCGATCCGTCGTACCACTACTCGGTCGCCGCCAGTTCCAGCGGGGTCGGCTACAACTACTACCTGCTCGACATGACCAGCCAGACCTGGCGCTCGGCGGCGGACGTCAACAAGCCGGTTTGGCGCGAGTGGGTGCAGGTGATCGTGCCCACGCAAGTCACCAGCGACACCGCCATGCTGTTCATCACGGGTGGCAGCAACGACTTCACCAATCAGCCGGGCATCGATCAAAACATGCTGCAGATTGCGCTGGGCACGCACACCGTCACGGTTATGCTACGTGGCGTTCCCAGCGAACCCTTGATCTTCACGGACGAGACGCGCACGCGCAGTGAAGATGAAATTATCGCCTACAGCTTTGATAAGTACCTGGACAATATCGGCCAGCCCGGAAACGACACCTGGCCGGTGCTGGTGGCCATGGTTAAAAGCGCGGTGCGCGCCATGGATACCGCCCAAACCTTCGTGCCCACCGTCCAGTCCAACACCCAGGTGAATCACTTCGTGGTGACGGGCTATTCGAAGCGCGGCTGGACCACGTGGCTCACCGCGGCCGCCGACAACCGCGTGGTCGGAATCATTCCAGGCGTATTTGACAATCTGGACCAAGGCCCGCAGATGGTCCATCACTACAGCGTGTACGGCTTTTTCGCCGATGACGTTCAAGATTACAGCGACGAGCACATCTTCGACCGCATCATGACGCCCGAAGGCGAGCTGCTCTCGAAAATCGTCGATCCCTATCGCTATCTGCACAACGGCAACTTCAACATCCCGAAACTGATGCTCAACTCGGCCGGTGACGAGTTCTTCGTGCCCGACTCTTCGCAGTTCTACATTCACGATCTGCCCGGCACGCAGAACTATATGCGCTACTTCCCGAATACCGGACACGGCCTGGACGCGAGCGCCGTCACGAGCACACTGACGTTCTACGACGCGATTTTGAACAACCGCGCGCTGCCGCAATATAGTTGGACCGTCCAGCCCGACGGCGCCATCGTGGTGCACTCGGACACCACCCCGCTCAGTGTCACCATGTGGCAAGCGACGAACCCCACCGCGCGCGATTTCCGCCACGGCTACCATCCCGAGATCGTGTATACCAGCACCGCGCTTGTGGACCAGGGCGGCCAGACCTACATCGCCGACCCCGACATGCCCGCGACGGGC
>DATJEN010000059.1:0-29243 GCA_035496575.1 Pirellulales bacterium | reverse complement strand
GCGAAATCGAGCCTGGCAATGCCGAGGCTTTCCGCGGCCAGCAAGTCACGGTCAAAGCGCGCATTGAAGGGCTGCCGTCCGGCGGGACGGTGCGGCTGCTGTACACGACGGACGACCAGCAGACGGTCGACCGGGGTGTGGAGATGGTATTGCCGCCCGGAGGGTACAAGCACGAGTGCAAGCTGCCGCCTGGCGAAAGCACGTTGCAACAGAGCCTGCATTATCGGATCGAAGCGGGCGATGCCGTGACGCGTGCGTTTCGACTGGAAGTGAATGCGGCGCCTGCCATCGCGGTGCGCAGCGTGGAATACAAGTACCCATCCTATTCGGGCTTGCTGCCACAAACGGTGGCGGACCAGGGTGACATCAAGGCGCTCGAAGGAACCGAGGTCACGATCCATGCCGTGGCCAATGAAGAGATTCAGTCGGCCCATGTCGATTTCAACTGCGACAACCACCACGACCTGAGCATGGAAGCGGACGGCCCGCGGGCCAAGGTTTCCTTCGCGGCCACGCTCAAGCCAGACCGGAGCGGGCCCGAGTACGAGAGCTATCAGCTTTTGTTCAAGAACACCGAGGGCCAACTCAATCCGCAGCCCGTGCGGCATCAGATCGAGGTGACACGCGATCTTCCGCCTGAAATCCAATTCGTGGCGCCCAGGGAAGACGAGATCGAGGTTCCTCAGAATGGCTCGGCCGAACTGGAAGTTGTCGCCAACGATCCCGATTTCGCACTGGCGAAGGTCGCATTGGTGTTGAATTCAGGTGCGAAGCCAGCCCAGGAGGTGACGCTGCTGGATGAGGTGTGGCGCGGCCAATGGGTGAAGAAATTCCGGCTGGAGCCCAGCAAGTTGAAGCTTGCCGTGGGCGAGACGCTGAGCTATCGCGCCGTGGCGCAAGACAACAAGACGCCCGACGCGAATCGCGTGGAAACAGCCGCGCGGCGCATTCGCGTGGTGTCGCCCGACAAACGCCAAGGCGGAAAGAGCGACAAGAGCGATCGTGGCCAGCAGAAGGGGGCCGACGGCCAGCGCGGCGAGCGTGCCGACACCGAGGAGTCCGAGCGCCCGGAAAAGGGAGACGCCGCCCAAAAGCCTGAAGATGGTGCGAAAGACGCGAAACCAGAAGAACAGGATCCCGCTCAAGGCAAACAGGGCCAAGACGCGCAAGCCGCCGAAGACAAACAGCAAAAGGGCCATGAAGGTGCCTCCGACAAGCGCGAGGACCAGGCGGGCGAGAAGGGCCAGTCGGGAAGCGAACAAGGCGCGAAAAGCGGCGAGCGCGGCGATAAGTCCGGCGAATCGTCGGAATCGTCCAGCGGCAGCGGGCAGAATGCTGATGATCGCCGCGTGCCCAGTGATGGTTCTGACGACCGCGATGCGTTCGAGCGGATTCTTGAACACAACAAGCAGAGCGACCCCGACAACAAAGGCGCGGAAGGCGAATCTTCAGAGCAGGCTGGAGAACAGGGAAAGGGGCAGCAGTCCGGTGGTCAAAAATCGGACAGTTCTGAAAAACCCGGCGATCAAAAAGATCAAGCGCAAGGAACTGGCAAATCCGGCGACCAAAAGGACCAATCCCAAGGAGCTGGCAAATCCGGCGAACAGGGCCAGCAGGGTGCGTCGAAATCGGACCAGCACGACGGCAAGCAGGGGGCCAACCAGTCCGCGGGCGAAGCTGGAAAGCAAGAACGAAATTCTTCAAGCGGCAAGCAGCAGAACGAGCGCGGCGCGAAGCAAAAGCAGGACCAGAATTCACGCGGTGATCAGTCCGCCCAGCAGCAAAACGACTCGCGCGGGCAGGATAAACAAGTCGACAGCTCAGATCGCTCCGCCAAAGAAAACAAAGAGCCGAGCGCCGGTGATGCGGCCGGAGAAGAATCTGGCGACCAGGGCGGGACAGGCGGCCAGCGCTCCTCCGGAAAACAAGGCCAGCAATCCGGCAAGGAGGCGAAAGACTCAAGCGCCGCCAGTGATCAGGCCGGCGAAGATAAGGCGCCGGGTCAGGGTGGTCAGAAGTCCGAGCCGAGTGGTAAGCAAGGCTCGCAGCGATCCGATCAAACACAAGACCAACAAGCTGGCCAGCCATCTTCTCAACGAAACGCGGACGAGAAGGCCGCTGACAAGCAGGTTACTAAGCAGCAGGGCGCGAAACCCGAAGCCGGCCAGCGCGGCGACAATCGGCAAGGCCAGCAAAGCCAGAGCGAATCGAACAAAGCCGGTGAAAAATCCGCCGGCCAGGCCGATCCAAAACGCGGCCAAGAGCAGGAGCGTGGCGCGGGCAAGCGCGAGTCGGACCCCAACGCGTCCTCAGCGGAGAAGAAAGGGGACGAGCGAGCACGCGAAAAATCAGATTCCGCTGGCGAGGCTTCTGGAAAGGGCGGCCAGCAGGGTGGTGGAAACCAGCAGCAGAAGAAAGAGGACAAGCAGCCAGGCGGTGGCCGCTCGCCGCAAGCTTCGCCCGATCCGCAGGGGCTGAACAAGCCGCGCTCCGATTCGGATGAAAACTCGGACGCCGGCGGCGAGCAGCAGGAAAACGCGCCGCAGTCGCCGAGCACTAGCGATCGTCAGTCGAAGTCCAAGGGCGCCGACGATGGCGACCAATCGGGCGGCGGTAAGCAGGGTGGCGGTCAAAAGTCTCGCCGCCCCGGCGCCGGCGAAGCCGGTCAGAATAGTCCGGCGGATGAAGGCGGCGGCCGCGCCAATCAGCCCGGCCAGGGAGAGGAATCGGGCGAAAAGGGTGGCAACCGGGAATCCAAAGACAAGACTGGAACGAGTGGCGCGACTCGCGGTGATGGTTCCAAGTCCGCGCCCTCGAGCGGCAAGCAAGAGCAACAAGGAGAAGGGTCACCCGAGCAGAACCAGAACCCCACTGGCCAGCCGCAGGACGACAGCCAGGTGCGGCCCGGCGACAACGTGCGCAGCGGCGCGCCGGGCTCGCAGCAGTCGAACTCACCCGGTGGCCAGCGACCGCCTGCCGCCGGCGAAGATGGTCCGCGCGGCAGCGGCGACGGCGTCGCGGAGAAAGCGAATTTGGACTACGCCCGCAAAGCCACCGACCTGGCCTTGCGTCACTTGAAAGATGAATTGAAAAAAGACAAGCCCGACCCCGAGCTGCTCAAGCAGTTGGGCTGGAGCAAATCCGACCTGGAGAATTTCGTCAAGCGCTGGGAGCAGATGCGTTCTCAGTCGCAAGCCGCCGGCGAAAAAGGCGCAGCCGCACGGCGCGAGCTCGACGACGCGCTGCGCAGCCTGGGGTTGCGGCCGCGCGGCACCAGCATCAAGGGCAATGCCGCGCGCAGCGACAAGCAAAGCGGCTATCGCGAGTCCCGCCGTACCGCTCCGCCGCCCGAATACGAGGAGCAGTACAAGGCCTATACCGAAGGCACTGCCAAGGGCAATCGCTAGGGGGTTTCACCCGTGCGGTGTGAGAGCTTTCCATTTAAGATTGGAAAAGCTTTCTGCTGATCGGCGGCCCTTATTGTTGCCAACAAGATGATCGAGCGTGTTCCGCGGTACCTGGTGCCGTTTCATCCCAAGCGCGTCCCGCATCGCTTCACCGACGTGCTGATCATCGGTGGGGGCCTGGCCGGATTGCGCGCCGCGCTCGCCGTGCCCGAGGCCCAATCGGTGCTGGTGGTCACCAAGAGCAATTTGCGGCAATCGAACAGCAGCTATGCGCAAGGCGGCATCGCCAGCGTGTTGGACCCCGAGGATCGCTTTGAAGATCACATCAGCGATACGCTGGTGGCCGGTTGTGGGCTGTGCGACCGCGAGGTCGTCGAAATGGTGGTTCGCGAGGCGCCGGAGCGCATCGGCGAGCTGATCGAATGGGGAACCCTGTTCGACCAACAGGCCGGAAGTCTCGCGCTGGGGCGCGAGGGAGGGCACAGCCATCACCGTATCGTGCACGCGCTGGGCGATGCCACCGGCAAGGAAGTCATGCGCGCCGTCATCGATCGCGCGCTGTCGCGGCCGAATGTCGAGACCTGGGAGAACGCCTTCACGCTCGATTTGCTCACCGGCGACGGCCGCTGCCAGGGCGCGCTGGTGTGGGATGCCGTTCACGGCATGGTGCTTGTGTGGTCCAAGCAAACCATCCTGTGCACGGGCGGGGCCGGGCAAGTCTATCGCGAGACAACCAATCCCGAGGTCGCCACCGGCGATGGGCTGGCGATCGCCTATCGCGCAGGCGCGGAGCTGCGCGATATGGAGTTCATGCAGTTCCATCCGACGGTGCTGTACATCGCGGGCAGCAGCCGCAGCTTGATTACCGAGGCCATGCGGGGCGAAGGCGCCCGGCTGGTCGACCGCAACGGAAACCGCTTCATGGAAGCGTTCGATCCACGCGGCGAACTGGCTCCGCGCGACGTGGTTAGCAGGGCCATCGTCACGCAGATGGAGCGCACGCGACACCCCTGCGTTTATCTCGATCTGTCGCATCTCGATCCGGCCGCCGTGCGGGCCCGCTTCCCTGGAATTGCCAGCACCTGCGCCGAATTCGGAATCGACATCACGCGCGATTGGATTCCGGTGCGGCCCGGCGCCCACTACATGATTGGCGGCGTGACGGTCGACAACACTGGCCGCACGACCCTGAGCGGCCTGTGGGCCGCCGGAGAGTGCACCTCCAGCGGGCTGCACGGCGCGAACCGGCTGGCATCCAACAGTCTGCTGGAAGGGCTCGTGTTCGGCGCTCACGCCGGAGCGCGCGCGGCCGTCGAAGCAGCCGCGATCGAAGACTCGTATCGCGCCGTGCCGCTGGCCAACGCGCGCCAAGAGGAAGGGGTTGAGACGCTCGATCTGGCTGATATCCGCAACTCGCTCAAGAGCCTGGTGTGGCACAGCGCCGGCGTGCGCCGCGACCGTGATGGACTGCTGGAGGCGGCTGAAACCATCGACCACTGGTGCGGGTATGTGCTGCCGCGGCAGTTTGACGACGTCTCGGGCTGGGAACTTCAGAACATGTTGACCGTGGCGCAATTGATTATCGATGCGGCGCTCCAGCGCGAGGAAACCCGGGGGGTTCACTTCCGCACCGATTTTCCGGCCCAGGATGATGCCCGCTGGCTGCGGCGGATCGCTTTTCAGCGGGGCGAATAGACCGCTTAGCCGCTTGTGCCGGCATCGGCGACTCAAGGCTCGCGGAAATTTAGCGCCAGGGCACGACTTTTTTTGGCCCGCGGCGATCCCTGGTGGGCCGTCTTGCGTAACTCTGGACAGAGAGGCTATCTTCGTAGGGCGTTTTTGACGGGGAAAACACCCCAGACAGACCATCCACGGCTTACGGCACGGCCAGCGCGGGTGCGATTTCAGCAACCTTGAGCCGTCCCCAGAACAAGCCCCCCCGGCCGACCCTTGTTTTTCGCCGGGCGCGTGAGTTGTCCTCTTCCCACCAGAACTAAGGGAGCGATGCACCAATGGCCGAACCGCAAGGCCCCGCCATGATCGAGGCCCTCGGGCTATCCAAATACTATGGCGATTTTGCTGCAATCGAGGACGTGACCTTTCAGATTCCGCAGGGCCAGGTCGTGGCCTTCCTCGGTCCCAACGGGGCTGGCAAGAGCACGACCATGAAGCTGTTGACCGGCTATCTCGCGCCTTCGGACGGTCTGGCGCGCATTGCCGGACACGACATGGCCAAGGACCGCCTGGCCGGTTCGGCGCGGCTGGGTTATCTGCCTGAGAACGGCCCGCTGTATCCCGATATGACTCCGCGCAGCTTGCTGAATTTCTTCGCGGATGCGCGCGGGTTGCCGCCGGCGCGGAAGCGACAGCGAATCGACGAGGTCGTTGAGCTGTGCGCGCTCGGCAGCGTGATTGGCAAAGCCATCGGCAAGCTGTCGAAAGGTTTCAGGCAGCGCGTTGGCATGGCCCAAGTGCTGCTGCACGAGCCGGACGTATTGATTCTCGACGAGCCGACCGCGGGGCTCGATCCCAACCAGATTCGCGACGTGCGGCGAACGATCCGGAACTTGGGCAAAAAAAAGACCATCCTGCTTTCGACGCACATTCTGCAAGAGGTGGAAGCGATCGCCGACCGGGTGTTGTTCATCAATGAAGGGCGCATGGTGTATGACGGAGCCGTGGCAGGACTGAAGGAGGGCGGGCGCGATCTGGACGCACGCTTTCACGAACTCACTGGATCGGCGCGATAGGGCAGGGGTTAGAGATTGGGGATTAGGGGTTAGGGAAATACAGCAACGCGCTAAATTGCAAAAGAATACAAAGCGATAAACCAGACAGGTTGACGCCATGAATGTGCATGTGATCCGAGCGATCTTCAAACGAAACTTCGTGAGCTATTTCAGCAATCCCACGGGATACGTGTTCATCTGCGTATTCGTGCTGCTGAGCTCCTTCGCGGCGTTTTGGCCCAACGAGTTCTTCAACGCCAACCTGGCGAACCTGGACCAGCTCAACCGCTACCTGCCCTACATCCTGCTGGTGTTCATTCCGGCCATCACGATGAGCATTTGGGCCGACGAGCGTCGCCAGGGAACGGACGAGTTGCTGCTCACGATTCCGGCCGCCGACTTCGACGTGGTGCTGGGAAAGTACCTGGCCGCGGTGGCGATCTTTTCGGTGTCGCTGGCCTTTTCGTTCGTTTCGAATTACATCGTGCTCGAAATCCTGGGCGACCCAGACCTGGGCCTGTTGCTGGGCACCTACTTCGGATACTGGATCGTGGGACTCGCCATGCTCGGCGTGGGCATGGTGGCGTCGTTCCTGACGGGCAACTTGACGGTCGGGTTTATCTTGGGAGCGCTGCTCAATGCGCCGCTCGTGTTCGCCGGCGCGATTTCCGACAAGTATTCCTGGCTCAAGCGGCTTAGCATCAGCGAGCAATTCCACGATTTTTCGCGCGGCGTGATCAGTTTCGCGAGCATCACCTATTTCCTGGCGATCGCGGCGCTCACGCTCTACCTGGCCGTCGTGCTGCTCGGCCGGCGGCATTGGCGCGGAGGATCCGGCACCACCCAGATGGCAACGCATTACCTGGTGCGCATCCTGTCGCTGGTCGCGGTCGTGATCGCGCTCAACGTTTTCTTCGGCCGCCACGACAATGTGCGTGCCGACGTCACGAGCGAAAAACTGAATTCGCTCTCGCCGCAAAGCCGCGAACTGATCCGCAACCTGGATACGAAGCGGCCGGTGGTGATCGAGTACTTCGCCAGCCGAAACGTTCCCGAGAGCTACGTGCAGACGCGGCTCAACCTGCTCAACACCCTGCGCGAGGTGCAGGCCATCGGCGGCGACAAGATTCAGGTCATCCGCCACGACGTGGAACCGTTTAGCGAAGAGGCCCAGCGCGCCGAAACTCAATTCGGCATCAGGCCCGTGCCCGTCGAGTGGCGAACTCGCGGCGCCCGCACGCGCGACGAAATCTTTCTGGGCCTGGCATTCACGTGCGGCTTGGACAAGGTGGTCGTGCCGTTGCTCGATCGTGGCATTCCGGCCGAGTATGAAATCGTGCGATCGATCGCCACCGTCAGCCAGCAGAAACGCAAAAAGGTCGGCGTGTTGACCACGGATGCCAAGCTGTACGCCTCTTTCGACATGCAAACCATGACGCCGGGGCGCAACGAACAGATCGTCGAGGAGCTGCAGAAGCAATACGACGTGGTGCAGGTGAATCCGGACAACCCTATCAGCGAGCGATACGACGTGCTGTTGGCCGTGCAGCCCTCGTCGCTCGGTCCGCAGCAGATGGAGCATTTCATCGCTGCCGTGAAGAGCGGACAGCCAACGGCCATCTTCGAGGATCCGTTCCCCTGGCTCAGTCCCGAGGTGCCTGGCACCAAGGCGCCCAAGATGCCGCCGGGTGGTGGCAACCCTTTCCAGCAGCGCACGCCGCCGCAGCCCAAGGGTGACATCGGCCCGCTGTGGAAAATGCTGGGCGTGGATTTTGGCGGCGACAACGTCGTGTGGCAGAACCACAACCCTTATCCGAAGCTCGGCGCCCTGCCGCACGAGTGGGTGTTTGTCGATCGCGACTGCGGCGCTCGCGAGCCCTTCAATACCGAGAATCCCGTGAGTGCCCGCCTGCAACAGGTGCTGTTCCTGTTCCCCGGCGCGCTCACCGGATTGCCCTCGTCACCGCTGCGCTTCACGCAGCTCGTGGCGACCGGCAACCGCACGGGCACGATTCGTCACGACCAATTGCTTGAGCGCAACTTCATGGGACAACCGCGCATGAACCCGGAGATTCCGCTGCTCGAGCGGCCGACGAACGAGCCGTATGTCATGGCGGCGCAGATTCGCGGCAAGCTTCCGGCGGACAACAAGCTCATCCCCGAACACGCCAAGCTCGTTCCCGAGCAGAAGACGGCCGACACTTCGGACAAAGCTGACGAAAAGGCCGAAGAGAAGGATGCCAGCAAGGATCAGCCGGCCGACAACAAGCAGCCCAAGGACGCTGCCAAGGACGCCAAGCCCCCCGAGCAGAAAGCGCCAGTCGATTCTGAGATCAATGTCGTGCTCGTGAGCGACATCGATTGCTTGTACGGCGCGTTCTTCGCCCTCCGCGCGCGGGGCGACGATCCGGATGAGGAGTTCAGCTTCCACTTCGACAACGTGCCCTTTGTCTTGAACGTGCTCGACACGCTGGCGGGCGACGACCGGTTTGTCGACATTCGCACCCGGCGGCAAGCGCATCGCACGCTGACTCGGCTTTCGGATATGACCGAAAGCGCGCGGCGTGACGCTGACAAAGCCCGCGAAGAATTCGTCAAGAAGTTCGAGACGGCCCGCGCGAAAGCTCAAAAGGAGTTCGACGATCAATTGGCCGAGCTTGCCAAGCGGCAAGGCATGAACCGGCAGCAAGCGGCCGTCGAAAAGCTGCAAACCCAGATGCAAGGGCAGCA
This sequence comes from Pirellulales bacterium, assembly GCA_035496575.1. Taxonomy (GTDB): domain Bacteria; phylum Planctomycetota; class Planctomycetia; order Pirellulales; family PALSA-1355; genus PALSA-1355. The sequence goes on along the minus strand of DATJEN010000059.1, from coordinate 20,377 downwards.
GAAGCTCGAGATCGCCGTGCAGCGGCTCAAAGATCAACGCGATAGCGCCATCAAGCTCTCGCAAACCAACATGGAGCTGGCCGTCCGCAAGGTGCAGGACAACTGCAAGCTGTGGGCCGTCTTGCTGCCGCCCATCCCGCCGCTGCTGGTTGCCTTGGCCGTGTTCTTCAACCGCAGGGCCGGTGAACGGGAAGGCGTTTCGAAGGCCCGCCTGCGCTAATTGCTATCCGCAAGGAAATCTTTCAATGCAAGAACAACATAAGACGTTGACCTTTGTCCTGGTGGCCGCGATCGCGGCGCTCGTGGCCTGGGAGCCGTGGCGGCCCTCGCTCTCGACCAGCAATGTGCCCGAAGGGGTTGGCGAGAAGCTGTTCCCGGAATTCAAGGATCCGTTGGCGGCCAAGAGCCTGGAGGTGGTGACGTTCAACGAAGAGGATGCGACGTTGCGCGATTTCAAAGTCGCGCAGCAAAACGGCGTGTGGTCGATTCCCTCGCACAGCGATTATCCGGCTGACGCGGCTGATCACATGGCGCAGGCGGCCACCGCGCTCCTCGACCTGGAAAAACTAAACCTGGCCAGCGACAAGCCCGGCGACCAGGAGCTGTATGGCGTCATTGCGCCCGACGTGAGCAAGCTGCGGCCGGGCATGGTGGGGGTCGGCACGCGGATCATCGTCAGGGGGGATCAGGAAAAGCCATTGGCCGACCTGGTGATCGGCAAGGACGTGAAGGACCAGCCCGGCCTGCGCTATGTGCGCAGCGCCGATCGCGACCAGATTTACATTGTGAAGGTCAAGACGGACAAGTTCTCGACCAAGTTCGAAGATTGGATCGAGAAGGATCTGCTCAAACTGCAAGCCTTTGATGTTCGCGACGTCGAGCTCAACGACTATTCGACGGCCGACAATGTGACCGTCGATGGCGGGATCCAGCTACAAGTCAAAAAACGCAATCGCATCAAGCTCGCCTACGACGACACCAAATCGAACTGGAAGCTGGTCGAAATCAGCGAGTTTGATGAAAAGGGCCAGCCCATTCCCGGTGAGTTGGCCGAGGACGAGGAGCTCAACAACGAAAAGCTCAACGCGCTTAAAACCGCGCTCGACGACTTGAAGATCGTCGACGTGCAGCGCAAGCCCAAGGGCCTGAGCCAGGATTTGAAGGCCAGCGACGAGCTGGTGAAAGACAACGAGGCGGCCCTGTCGCTCGTGCAGCGCGGTTTCTTTCCGGTCGGCGCCGATCGCGAAATCTATTCCAGCGAAGGTGAAGCCACCTGCACGACCAAGGACGGCGTTCGCTACGTGCTACGCTTTGGCCGTTTGGCCGGCGGAGACGAAGGCGGCAGCGACGGCAAAGCTGAGGGCGATGGCAAGGAGAAGAGCAACCCGGCGCTCAATCGCTACTTGTTCGTGATGGCCCAATTCGACGAAAGCCAGATCGCCAAGCCGCAACTCGAGCCGGCATCGGGCGAAGACAAGTCGGACGAAGACAAAACGGAAGAGACCGACAAGCCGGCCGATGCCAAACAAGCTGATGAGGCCAAGAAGGCCGACGAAAAACCGGACGACGCTTCTGAGACCAAGACAGCCGCCCAGGATGACGCCGAGAAGAGGTCTGACGAAAAAGCGGCTCCCGCTCCTGACGCGCCCGCGGCCGAGGAAAAGAAGCCCAGCACGCCTGACGAGGAGAAGAAGATCGCCATCGAGCGCGAGAACAAGCGCAAGCAGGACGATTACGATAACGCGATCAAGAAGGGCCAGGAGAAGGTGAAGGAGCTCAACGAGCGCTTCGCCGACTGGTACTTCATCATCCCCGACGACGTGTACAAGAAGATTCACCTCGGCCGGGCCGAGATCGTGAAGAAGAAAGAGGCCAAGGAAGCCAAGGATGCCGCCGCAGCCCCGGGCGATCTGCCCGCCATCGACGGCAAGCTGGAAGTCGAGTAGAGCGCGTCAATCTGAGACAGGCTCACCCAACGATCGCAATAGCTCGAGCGTGTAAATGCCCGTGTCGTGCCCATCGCTGAATGCGATGCCGTACGCATAGTTGCCGACCGGCTTCATGCCGGCGATGGCCAGCGGGCGCGCTTCGGCCAAGGACAACACCGGCAGCAGGCCCGGCGTCGGCGCCGGCGGGGCGGCGCGCCTTTCGCGGCATGTCGCGCACGGACAAGCAGCCCTCAAGTCGGCCAGCGTGATCTCGCGCTTCTGGCCGTCGTTCCACTCGATCCGCAAGCGGTTGCCGCGCAGCTCGAGCCGGTTGGGTCGCGGCTCCATCAAACTCTCCTCGTACGTTCGATATCCCTCAAAGCTCCGCCAGGGCCTCCAGCAGCCGCTCGACCTCTTCACTCGTGTTGTAGTGCAGCAATCCCAGCCGCAACAGGCCCTCGGGCTCGAGACCCAGCGACTCGGACAGCTCGAGCGCGTAAAAGTTTCCATGCCAGGCAAAAATGCCACGCGCGGCCAGCATTTCCGCCATTTCGATTGGCGAACGCCGACCATGTGTGATCGACACGGTTGGCACGCGCTCGTCCAAGCGAGCGGCCTCCGTAATGCCCCACACCTTTACATCGGAATTCCGCGCCAGCCCGGCCAGGAGCTGGCGACAGAGTTGGTTCTCGTAACGGCTGATGGCGCGGTAGGCCGCCGCAAGGGCAGCACGACGATTGTCGGCGGCCGGTTCGCACCGCCGCCCGAGTGCCGCGAGGTATTCGACGGCGGCCAGCGTGCCGGCTATTCCTTCGTGGCTTTGCGTGCCGGTCATCCAGCGTTCCGGCAGATCATCCGCCGCAGGACGCACCTTGTAGGGTGCGAACCGACGCAAGAACTCGGGCCGACCCCACAGAATCCCAACATGCGGTCCGAAAAACTTGTAAGCCGAGCACGCCAAAAAGTCGCAGCCCCAGGCCTCGACATCCACAAGCGCATGCGGTGCGTAGTGCACCGCGTCCAGAAACACGAGCGCCCCCGCGTCGTGGCTCATGCGAACGATTTCAGCGATTGGGTTGATCGTGCCCACCGCGTTTGACGCACAACCAACCGCGACCAGCCGCGTTCGCGGCCCAAGAGCCGCGCGCAGCTCCTCCAAATCCAGCGTGCAGTCGCCTGGTCGAAAGCTGACGTAGCGCACCTTCGCGCCCGCATCTCGTGCGGCCATTACCCAAGTGTTGACGTTGGCATCATGATCGAGCCGCGTGACCACGATTTCGTCGCCCGGCTTCCATTCCCGCGCAAGCGCCCGGCTGAACGCGAAGGTGAGGCTGGTCATGTTCGCGCCGAACACCGTCGCGTTGGCGTCGTTCGCGCCCAACAAATCCGCGACCGCTGCGTGGGCCGTGGCCAGCATGGCGTCGCTTTCGCGGCTGGTCGCAAAGCGTCCCCCGTGATTGGCGTTGCACTCGACTAAATAGCCCGAGATCGCGTCGATCACGCACTGCGGTACCTGGCTGCCAGCGGGCCCATCCAGGTACACGGCCCTTTGGCCATTCACCTCGCGCCCAAGCGCCGGGAACTGCTCGCGGCACCACTCGAGGGGAAATCGATTTTCGCTCATGTTCGAACCTCGGAAACCTTTTTGCTGCTGCTCGTGCCAGCAGGCCGGCGCGCATCGGTATCTCGCCAATCGCTCACGAACATGCAGCCCGGGCTGTGGGTGATCGCAAACGGTGTCTTCGAATCGCGCAGGGCCACCTGCGGCGTCACTCCGCAGGCCCAAAACACCGGCACCTCGCCCGCATAGATGGGCACCGGGTCACCGAAATCGGGCTTGTCGAGCGAGTGGATGCCGAGAGCCGACGCGTCGCCCACGTGGATGGGCGCGCCGTGCATGGTGGGATATTCGGCCGTGATGGCGGTCGCGCGCTCGACGAGCTGCGCGGGAAACGGGCGCATGCTGACGACCAGGTTGCCTCGAAAGGGGCCCGCCGCCTGGCAGGCGCGCGAGGTGCGGTACATCGGCACGTTGCGGCCCAGCTCGACGTGCCGTACGGGCAGCCCGTCGGCCAAGAGCGCGTTTTCGAACGTGAACGAGCAACCCAGGAGAAAGCCGACCAGATCCTCTCGCCACGATGCGCGGACGTCGGTCGGTTCGAGCGGATCGAGCTCTCCGTCGCGGAAAACTCGATAGCGAGGCACATCGGTGCGCAAATCGGCGCCGGGCGCGGATGCGCGCGGCTCATAGTTCCCGCGGGGTGTGCGCTCAAGGAGCGGACAGGGAGCAGGATTCAAGCGGCAGAACTCCTCGAACGCGTCGGCAGCCCGATCGGAAAGGATGACGACATTAGCCTGCACGTAGCCGCGCGCGAGTCCCGCCGTCGGTTGCGCCCAGCGACCGGCTCGGATGAGCGCGCGCAACTGGGATGCGCTGATATCTTCGAGCGCTCGGCGATCTAGTGGTTCGATGTCGGCGTGCATCGTTTGTCCACAAAACGGCTGGCTTTGCCATCTCCGCGCGGCAAGCTGCCCAGCGACACCGCGCGCACTTCGATCTTCAGCCCAAGGCGCACGGCAAGCTCGGTGCCGACTCGGTCCGGGTCATTCAGGCGGTCTTCGATTTCGATGACGAGTTCATCCATTTCCTTGATTTTACTGACCGTCATGCGGTATTCGATGACCTCGGGAAAGCTGCGCAGAATTTGCTCGATTGAGCTGGGGAAGATGTTCACGCCGCGCACGATCATCATGTCGTCGACCCGGCCGAGCACGCCGCCCTCGAGAAACACAAAACGGTTCTCTCCGCCGCGCGACCAGCGGGGCCGCACCAGGTCGCCCGTTCGGTAACGGACGAGTGGGCAGCCCACGCGCCCCAGGTTCGTGAGCACGAGCTCGGCCAATTCTCCCTCGCGCGCGGCCGTGCCGCTATCGACGGCGACAAATTCCGCGACGAAGTCGTGTTCGTTGACATACAGGCCTTCGCCCCGTTCGTCGCCATATCCCCAGGGGCCAATCTCCGTCGCGCCGGCATGATCGAGCACTCGGGCCTGCCAGGCCTGCTCGATGCGGCTGCGCACGCTGGAGATCGACCCGCCCGGCTCGCCGGCCACGATCACGGTGCGAATGGGCAGGTCGGCCAGTATGAGTTTGTGTTCGGCGGCGACTTCCGCCAGGTGCAAGGCATAGCTGGGCGTGCAGAAAACCGCCGTGGCCCGGCTGCGGCGAATCAGCTCCACGCGCGCAAGACTCGCCAATCCGCCGCCCGGCACCACCAGGCAACCGCGCTCCACCGCCGCATCGAACGCGCTCCAAAAACCCACAAAGGGGCCGAACGAAAACGCCATGAACACGGTGTCGCCCGGGTTGATATCCGCCGCGTCCAGCACGAATTGCCAGCAGTCCATCCACCACTGCCAATCTTCGCGCGTGTCGAGCACCACGATCGGCCGCCCGCGCGTGCCGGAGGTTTGGTGGTATCGCGCGTAGCGATCGGGGGCGAAGGTCAGGTTCGCTGCGAGATCTCCCGAGTGCCGCGGATTGAGCAGCTCGTCTTTGAACGTGAATGGCAATTGGTTCAGATCATCGAGCGAATGGAGCGGACCGGATGGCGAGCCTGAAGATCGGGTCAGCGCCTCGCCCAGTTTTTCCGCGTAAAAGTGGTTGTGCGGCAGGATTTTTTCGAGCAGGCGATTGAGGGCGGCAAGTTGCGCCGCACGGCGGTCGGCCGGTTCGCGAGATTCGCACGCGCGCCGTTGTGCGAAGTTCATGGTGAGCATGTCTCAAATGATAGAGGGTCGGCCGCACCGCGGCCAGCACGGCATCCGTCCAAGCGCACCTGGCTCGCGGTATATCCGAAGGCAGCCAATTCGCGCCTGACACCGTGGTCGGCAGCGGATTAGAATAGTCCGCCGACTTGCAATCGCATTCCAGCCCATCCCCAGACACATCAACGGAACGCTCGATGTCCGACGCGCCGCGAAAAGCTTCCCTGCTGGTCATTTTTCTGACCGTGTTCATCGACCTGTTGGGTTTCGGCATGGTGCTGCCGCTCTTGCCCATTTACGCCAAGGATTTTGCCGCGGCGCTCCAGCTCGAAGAGTCGCATGCCCAGGTGGGCTGGCTCATCGGCCTGTTGATGTCGAGCTTTTCACTGATGCAGTTCATCTTCGCGCCCATCTGGGGGCGAGTCTCCGATCGCGTGGGCCGCCGCCCGATTCTGATGCTGGGGCTTGGCGGGTCGGTGGTGTTCTACTCGCTGTTCGGCGTGGCCACGGTGTTCCGCAGTTTGCCGCTGCTGTTTGTGTCGCGCATCGGCGCCGGAATCGCCGGGGCCACCATCTCCACCGCGCAGGCCTACATCGCCGACGCCACCACGCTGCAAACTCGCGCCCGCGGCATGGCCTTGATCGGAGCCGCCTTCGGGCTGGGTTTCACCTTCGGACCACTTTTCGGCGCCCTGGCGCTCGCCAGCGAAGAGAACACGGCCGGACCCGGTCCCGGTTACGCGGCGGCCGGTCTGTCGGCCATTGCTCTTGCGATTGCCTATTTCAAACTGCCCGAGAGTTTGAAGCCCGGCAATCAATCCACGGCGCGGCGGATGTTCGATCGCAGCGCGCTTGCCGACGCGCTGGCGCGACCGGCGGTGGGCATCTTGATCGCCGCGACGTTTGTGTGCGTGTTCGCGTTTGCGAATTTCGAATCGACTTTGTCGCTCATGCTCAACAGCGACGAGGTGGGCTACCGCTACCAGCCGTGGGAAGTTTCGCTGGTGTTCGCCTACATCGGGCTCGTGCTCACGCTGGTCCAGGGCGGAATCGTGCGCCGCATCGCCGGCCGGATTTCTGAACGCGCCATGGCAACCTCGGGCGCGATCACCGAGGTCGTGGGCTTCGCATTGTTGGCGCAGGCCGCCAATCACGTGAGCGTGCCGCTGTTGCTCGGCGGACTAGCCGTAGTGGTCAGCGGATTTGCCTTTATCACGCCCTCGCTCAACTCGCTGTTGTCGCGCTGGAGCGATCCGGCTAAGCAGGGGGGCATTCTGGGAATTGGCCAGAGCGTTTCGTCGCTGGCGCGCATCTTCGGCCCGATGGCCGGCGTGCCGTTGAGTCAGAATGTGCGGCTGGCCGCGGCCTGGAACGTACAGTCGGCCGTGCTGCCCTTGTTCCTGGCAGGCGCGCTGATGGCGATCGGGCTGGTGCTGATCGTGATGGCCAGCAGTCGCGGGCGCGATTTTCCGGCCGCGGAACCTGCCGCGGTGCCGCCCGACCTTACGCTGCAGGCCTGAGTCACGCGGCTCCCCAGCCGCCGCCGCCCGGCGTCTCGATCACGAGCACGTCGCCCGGCTCGACGTGAAATTGCGCCAGTCCGGCCAGCTCCTGACGCGAGCCATCGGCGCGCACAAGCCAGTTGCGCCCGAGCTGACCAGGCCCGCCCCCCTCGAGCCCGTATGGCGGAAACGCGCCACGCCGCCCGGTTACGAGCGAAACGTCGAGCGCCGTTAAAAACTCGAGCTCGCGCACGACCCCCTCGCCCCCGCGATGGAGCCCCGTTCCGCCCGAACCACGCCGAATGTGGAAACGGCGCACGCGCACCGGATAGCGTCGTTCGAGCACTTCGGGATCGGTGAGCCGTGTGTTGGTCATGTGCGTATGCACCGCGTCGGCGCCTTTCCCCTCGGCCGTGGCGCCCGCGCCGCCGCAGATCGTCTCGTAATAGCCGAACGTGTTATCGCCAAACAGCAGATTGTTCATCGTTCCCTGGCTGGCGGCTGCTAGCGAGAGCGCGCCCAGCAGCACGTCCACCACGCGCTGCGACGTCTCGACATTGCCGCCGGCGACCGCGGCGCACTGGCCGGGGTCCGCGTGCTCGGGCGGATTCAACAGGCCGGCGGGCAAAACGATCTTCACCGGCGCCAACACCCCCTGGTTCAATGGAATGTCCTCGGCGATCATCGCGCGCAGCACATACATCACTGCGGCCGTGGTGATCGCTCGGTTTGCATTCAGATTGCCCGAGCTGACGGGTCCGGTGCCGCTGAAGTCGATCGTGGCCGCGCCGCCTTCGATGGTGATGGCCACGGCCAGCGGGGTTGCGTCATCCAGGTGGTCGAGAAATTCATAGCGGCCAGGTGTTCTGGCGGCGAGGGCGGCGCGCATTTTTCGCTCGGCCGCATCTTGAATATGCCGCATGTAGGCGCTAACGACCGGGGCTGAATAGCGCTCGACCAGCAACAGCAGGTCGCTCGCCCCGCGATGATTGGCCGCTACTTGTGCCGCCAGATCGGCCAGGTTGGCCTCGACGTCGCGCGTGGGGTACGTGCCAGCCAGCAATAAATCACGCAGCTCGTCCCATCGCGGTGAGCCCTGGGACACGAGCTTGAAATTTCGGATCAGGACGCCTTCTTCCGCCAGGCTCTTGGAAAAGGGGGGCATCGATCCCGGAGTGATGCCGCCAATCTCGGCATGATGCGCGCGGCTGGCCGTAAAAAACTGCAACCCCCCGCGCTCGTCGTGAACGGGTGTCACGACCGTGATGTCGGGCAGGTGCGATCCGCCCCGATAGGGATCATTCGTCACATACACGTCGCCAGGCGCAAGATCGGGATTATCGAGCAGAACGCGTTTGACGGTCTCGGCCATGGCGCCCAGGTGCACAGGAATGTGGGGTGCGTTGACGACCAGATCGCCCGTGGGCGTAAACAGCGCGCAGCTAAAGTCGAGCCGCTCCTTCACGTTCACGCTGCTCGCGGTATTGCGCAGCGTGATGCCCATCTGCTCGGCGATGGCGGCGAAGCGGCTGTTGAATACCTCAAGCTGCACGGGATCAGCTTGGCTTGAAACAAGCGGAGTTTGCGCCGCGCCCACCTGGCCAATGAGCAGCTCGCCGCCCGCAAGCACCGTGGCGCGCCAGCCGGGCTCGATCACCACGGTCGAGGTGGGTTCGCACACGATCGCCGGGCCCACGATTTGTCGTCCGGCCGCGAGCTCCGCTCGTTCGATGATGCTGGTTTCGTAAAGCTGCCCGAGAAAGCAGGCCTGCGCGGTGCGGGGCGCGGCAGGTTCAGCGTGCCTCGAGAATTGCAAGGTGCCGGCCGGAACCGAAGCACCGCCGCGCGATTCGACTCGCACCGAAACGGCTTCGAGCGCGCGCCCTTCGTGCACATAGCCGTAGCGCAGCCGATGCGCGTCGCGGTACGCTGCGACAAGCTGATCGGCCGCCGTGCCCGGCGGACAGTTGATCCACAGTCCGGTCTCGACGCCGCGGTAGCGCAGCTCGATAGCGCGTGTAGTCGCGATCCGATCGCGCGGAACTCCTTCAACGGCGACCCCCGCGGAAGTCTCTGCGGCCAGGCGCTCGAACGTCGATTCCAGGCGCTCCACAAGCGCGGGTGACAAGGGCTCGTAAACGGCCGCGATGGCGTGCCGCTCGATCTCGGCCTTTCCGATGCCAAAGGCGCTCAGCAATCCGGCGTGTGGGTGATGCAGTATTTGCGAGATGCCCAGCTCGCGCGCGACCGCACAAGCGTGCTGTCCGGCCGCGCCGCCAAAGGGCACGAGCACGTACTCACGCGGATCGTAGCCGCGTGCGACCGAAATCGAGGCGATGGCCTTGACCATGTGGGCATTGGCAATGTGCACGAAGCCTTCGGCCAGCTCGAGCGGCTTGTAGTGCGGCCCGCCCGCAGCGAGAACGGCCTCGAGCACGTCTTGCAAACGTGCCTCGGCAGCCGCGCGATCGAGGGGGAAGGGGAAACGCTCCGGCCTGATTCTGCCCAGCAACAGATTGACGTCCGTCAGACTCAAGGGTCCGCCGCGACCGTAACACGCCGGGCCCGGCTGCGCGCCGGCGCTTTCCGGGCCGACCAGCAGGCGCACTCCGTCGAAGCGACAAATCGACCCTCCGCCTGCCGCCACGGTCTCGATGGCGAGCATCGGCGCCACCACGCGAACGCCTGCCTTTTCGGTTTCGAATTCGAGCTCATATCGTCCGTCGAAGCGCGAGACATCGGTGCTGGTTCCTCCCATGTCGAAACCGATGGCGCGCGGAAAACCAGCGGCGCGCGCGACCTCGGCATAGCCGACCACGCCCCCGGCCGGTCCGGACAGGATGCTGTCTTTGCCAAGGAACTTGTCGGCTTCGACCAGTCCGCCGGCCGAGGTGAGAATTCGTAGCGAAGAGCCGGCCAGCGCCGTGCGCAACTGACGCACGTAATCGCGCAGCACGGGGTTCAAATAGGCATCGAGCACCGTGGTGTCGCCGCGCGAGACAATTTTCACCAGCGGCGCCACGCGACTCGAAACACTCACGTCATGAAAGCCAAGTTCCTCGGCCACGCGGGCAATAAGCATCTCGTGCGCGGGATGGGCAAATCCATGCAACAAACAGATGGCGAGTGATTGGATACCCAGATCACGGAGCTCCGCGAGCTGCGCGCGGATGCGGGATTCATCTGGCGCTTGCAGCACCGAGCCATCAGCCGTGATCCGCTCTTCGATTTCGACCACAGCCGAAAACAGTGGTTGCGGCTTGCGAATCGTGAGGTCAAATAGCCGCGGCCGGTTCTGGTTGCCGATGTGAAGAATGTCTCCGAAGCCACGCGTGGTGACAAGCGCGGTGCGCCCGCCAGTGCGCGTGATCAGGGCATTGGTCCCGCGCGTGGTGCCGAGCCGCACCGAGCAGGCGGGAATCGCCTCGGAAAGCGGAAGGCCGAGCAAATAGCGAATCGCGACCAGGGGGGCCGCCATGCCGGCCGACAATTCATATCCTCGGCCGACAACCGGCTCGTGCGTCAGGGGCGGATCGAGAACAAACGCCCCTTTGTCAGCCAAGAAACTCGCAACCCGCGCACGCTCGAGCGGATGGCCGTCCTCGTCCAGCAATACGAATTCAAAATCCGACCACATGCCCGGCGGATCGGAAGCGCGGGCCGGGTCGAAGACTTGCGCCCGGGTCGACCCCGCAGCGAGCGAACCCTTGATCACGCCCGAGCTCAGCACTTTGTAATGCTTGAGCTCGCCGTCGGGCATTCGCGCAAAGCTGTCGGTGAAGGTGCCGCCGACGTCGATCCAAAACTCGCAGCCGGACATGGCGCTGGGGGCGGCTTTCTGGCCGGCAGCCTCGCTCCGCGATTTGCGAACCACTAATGGCGTGCGCTCGGTCGCAGATTTTCTAGGGAGTTGCCGTCTGATCAGCAGGCACGGCCACCCGTTCGAAGTTGTTCAGGTCCTGTGGAATGCTTTTGTGCACGCACAGCATGTTGAAGGAAGCGATATTGGGAAACGCGTTCTGGCTATTGCCCAAGAAATTGTTGGGGCTGAAGTAAAACGGACGGTGCCAGTACATGTTGTAGCCCATCGAATCAATCTGCCGAATCAAGGTGTCGCTCTTCTCCTGCTTGTCGTTCTCGACGTACAGGATGGGCTTCAAGCGCTCGATGGTCCGTGCCGCTCCGCGCAAGACCTCGGTCTCCATGCCTTCGACGTCGATCTTGATGAATTGGCAGCGCTGCATGTTGAAGCCGTCGATCGTGACGACGGGCACTTCTTCGCCCACCTGAAAACCGCCGAGCGCAAGGCCGCCGAAGTTGTTTTCGCGGTGGTAATCGAGCACGGGGATTTTGAGCGTGCCGACTTCCGCGCCGGCGGCCTGTTGCAGCGCCATGACGTTCGGCAGGTTGTTGAGCGCTAGGTTCGCGCACAAAGTCTGGAAAATGAGCCGCTGCGGTTCGAAGGCCAGCACCATTCCGGACAAGCCGACTTGCTTGGCGAGAAAGACCGTGTGCGCGCCCAGGTTCGCGCCAACCTCGACCACGATGTGCCCGGGCTGCACGATCTGGCGGAACACCTCGACTTCCCCTTCGGAGTACTCGCCGTATAAATCGAGCGAGCGGCCGATGTACATGTCGTGATGGTTGTAGAGCATCTGCCCGTAGCGGCAGGTCTTCAAGCGATTGAAGGGTTCGAAATTTTCCAAGCCAGGTTCCTTTTCAGTTCACTTCGCTCTAACGTTCGGCGATCGCTCGCGGACCAGGGGTTCGAGCTCGGCGGCCATGCGATCGAACACCGCCGCCCATTCGCCCGGTTGAGGCTGCCGAAACAGCCTCATCGTGGGATACCAAGGGCTGTCGTCGCGATCCATGAGCCATCGCCACTCGGGCGCGTGGGCCAAGGCCAGCCACGTCGGCACGCCCAGCGCGCCCGCCAGGTGAGCCCCCGCCGTATCCGACGTGACAACCAGATCGAGGTTGCACATCACCGCGGCGGTTTCCACAAACGCGCCACCCTGGATATCCAAGGTACTGCCCAGGTCGATTGCGGTAAACCGATCGCAGCAGGCGGCCAGTTGTTCCTGCCCCGGGCTCTTCTGCAAGCTGACTAGTTGCACGCCTGGAACCTTTGCCAACGGCGCGAACTCGACTAGCGGAATCGAGCGCAAGTGGTCGAAAGCATAGGCCGGATTTCCTTGCCACACGATTCCCACCTTGAAGCCAGGCATCGCACGCAGACGGCCACGCCACTCCTTGGCCTGCCGCGGATCGGTCGCCAGATAGGGCACCTTGGCGGGCATGTTTTCCAGATTCGTGCCAAGCAGGCCGGGCAAGCTGAGCAACGAGGCGTGCACGTCGAATCGTGGCAGTGGCGTCCCGCCCCCAATGATGTTGGTCAAACCCGACGCTTTGAGGAGCGGGAGCAAGGCCGGTTGCACTTCAACGATCACGGAACCGCCGCTGCCCTCGAGCATTTTGACATACCGGATAAAGTGCATCGTGTCGCCCAGGCCTTGCTCGGCATGAACGAGCAGGGTGCGTCCCGCCAGCGGGGATCCATCCCAGCGCGGCGCGTCAAACCGCCGCCCCACGTAGTCCTTGCAGCGAAACCGCCACTCATAGTCGGGCCAGCCGCGCGCGAAATCACCGTGGCTGAGCCACACGAACGAGCGGTTGTAGTACGCCTCGGCATAGTCGGGCTTGAGACGAATGGCCTCGGCATAGTTCTCGATCGCTTCATCCGTCCGATGCAGGGCGTGTAGCGCGGCAGCCATGCTGTAGTGAGCCCGCGAATTGTTTGGGTCGATCGCGAGCGCGCGTCGCTGGAAGTCTATCGATTGCTCGGGATGTCCTTGCATTTGCTGGACCGCGCCGACATTGATCAACGATTCGACCGATTTCTCATCCAGCGCCAGCGCGGCACGGTATTGTTCCAGAGCCTCGTCGAAGCGCTTCTGGTCCTGCAGCACGGCGCCAAGATTGTTGTGCGCTTGCACGAAGTCCGGGTTGATCTCCAGGGCGCGCCGCATCATGGCGGCCGCGGCGTCGTATTGCTTGCGATCGTGCAGGGCCGAACCCAGGTTGCTCAGCGCCTCGGCCGAATCGGGGCGGACGGCGAGCGCCAAGTTGAAACATTGTTCGGCCTGGTCCAACTCGCCCAGCGCGCGATACACGCAGCCCAGGTTGTTTTGGGCTTCGAAGTGCCGCGGATTGAGAAACACGGCGGTGCGCAGAATCTGCGCGGCCTCGTCCAGCCGCTCGCGCGATTGCAGAACCGATCCGAGCCAGTAATGCGCCTCGGCATGTTGAGGGTCGATGTCGATTGCCAGTCGATAGGAAGCCTCCGCTTCCTCCCAGCGGTCCAGGCGTAGCTGCGCGTTGGCCAGGCTCATGACGGCTTTGAAGTATCGCGGCCGTGCAGCCAAGGCCGCGCTATAGCTGGCGGCCGCTTCGGCGTGCCGGCCCGCTTCGCGCAGCAAGTTTCCCAGGTTGAAGTGAGCTTCGGCAAAGCTCGGCAATAGCGCGACCGCGCGGCGATAGGCGTTTTCCGCCTCCTCCGCTCGGCCGCGCAGCACGAGCAGCGCCGCCAGATTGTAGTGAGTCTCCGCGCTCGACTGATCGAGCTTCATGGCGCTTCGAAAGGCCGCTTCGGCGCGATCGAGATCGCCCTGGGCCGCGTAAGCAGCGCCCAGATGATTGAAGTAGGCAGGATTGGTGGCGTTTAGCTTGACGGCGCGGGCGATGGACTGCACGGCTTCGGCAGGCCGGCCCGACTGATGGGCGACCACCCCCAGCAGATGCCATGCGTCGGCGAGATTCGGGTCGGCGGCGACGATCTGCCGATAAATGTGCTCGGCGGCCGGGAGCTCACCGCGCTGATGATGTGTAAACGCGGCAGCCAGAGCTTCGGGAATGGTAGGCATGTCGCGGTCGCTTACCTGCGAAGCGAATTCGTTCGCCTCGAGCTCATTTCTGTCCGACTGCAACCAGGTGCGATTCGGTGCGCAAAAACATGCGGCCGGCGGCAATGGCCGGCGTGGCGCGGGTGCCCTCGCCCAGCGAGCTGCGGCCCAGCACCTGGAACTCCTTGCTCGCGGCCAACACGACCACCTCGCCTTCCGCCGAAACGCAGTAGACTCGGTCGGCAACGCGCAGGGGCGAGCTCGAGTAGTTACCACCCACGCGGTTTTGCCAATGCTGCTTTCCGCTGGGGGCGTCGATGCAGGTCACGACTCCGCGGTCGCCCCACAGGAATAATAGGTCGCCGTGAGCGACGATGCTGGGCACGTAGGGAGAAGAAGTGCGGCCCAGCTTGTAAACGAGCTCGGCCGACTTATCGTCGTGCGGCGGACGCACCGCGACCACGCTGTTGTTTCCGCTTCCCTCGCCGCAGTTGGCCACGATCAAGCCGTCCACCAGAATGGGCGAGCCGACCGGCCGCCGCTCGAGCACTCCCAGCTCCCAATTGGTCTTGCCGGACAGTGGATCGATGCTGCTGACCCCGTGGGCCCAACTGCAAACGATGAGCTCGGGCGGGCCGGTCGGTGGCTGATAGACGCAGGGCGCCGCGTAGGACGCATTTTGCTTCTCGAGCACCTTGCGAGGCACCTTCCAACGCGTCTGACCTGAGCGCCGATCCAAAGCCAGCAACCAACTTTCGGAATCCTGATCGTCGGTCAGAATCACGAGATCGCCAAACAGGACGGGCGAGGTGCCAAAACCATGTTGGCTCACGAACGGTCCAAGCGGCGCCTGCCAGGCATCGTTGCCATCGTGATCGAGCGCGATCACGCTCAACTCGTCGGGCGTGGCCCAAGCACAATAGACGCGCTCGGAATCCACGGTTGGCGTGCTCGAGGCGAGACTGTTTTGCTGGTGAACCGCAAATGTTCGCGCCGGAAACTCGCGCGTCCATAGCCGCTTGCCATCGCGCGCGGAGACGCACATCACGTAGCGCAGACCGGATTTTGGATCGGCACTGGTGACCCACAGTTTGTCGCCCCACAACACGGGCGAAGAATGCCCGATGCCCGCTAGCTCGGCTTTCCACAGGTAGTCTGCGGCTTGCCAGGAGATCGGAATCGTCGTGGCTTCACTTTGGCCCGCGCCGTTGGGGCCACGAAAGCGGGTCCATTCTTGCGCGGACAACGTTGCCGCACACAGGAGAACGCACATCGACGCTGGCAGCAGTAAACGGATCAAAGGCATGGCAGGACTCAGCGGGAGGTTTGGCGGGGCAGGGGGGGAATCGCTCAAACGCGCGCTTGCGCACGCGCAGACTAGGGGCTCAAACCGTACTGTTTGACCTTATAGTACAGCGTGGCCCTGGCGATGCCCAGCAGCCCGGCGGCTTCCGGCACATTGCCGTTGGCGCGCCGCAATGCCTCGCCAATCAAGCGTTCTTCCCAGTGCTTGAGCTCGAGCGATTCGAGCTCATTTCCGCCCGCGTCATAGAGCCCCAGATCCGAAGCTTTGATCTCCGGCCCTTCGGCCAGCACCACAGCGCTATCGATCACGTTGCGCAACTGGCGAACATTGCCGGGCCACGCGTAACCGAGCAGCCGCTCGCGCGCCGATTGCGACAGCTTGAGGTTTTGCCGGCCGTGCTGGCGGCGATAGTGCTCCAAGAAAA
Source organism: Pirellulales bacterium (assembly GCA_035496575.1). Classification (GTDB taxonomy): domain Bacteria; phylum Planctomycetota; class Planctomycetia; order Pirellulales; family PALSA-1355; genus PALSA-1355. The sequence goes on along the minus strand of DATJEN010000059.1, from coordinate 4,548 downwards.
AGTCAACGAGCTGGCCGATGTCTTCTCCGCGCTCGCGCAGCGGAGGCGCGGAGACTTCGAACACGGCCAGGCGGTAGTACAAGTCTTCGCGAAATCGCCGTTCGCGCACATACGTCTTCAAATCCTGGTTCGTGGCGGCGATCACCCGCACGTCAACCTGAACTTCCTTCTGAGCACCCACGCTCAAGAAGGGATGGCCTTCCAGGATGCGCAGCAGCTTTGCCTGTCCCTCGAGCGTCATTTCGCCGACCTCGTCGAGAAACAACGTGCCCATGTCGGCTTGTTGGAAGTATCCGATATGGTCGCGGTCGGCGCCGGTGAACGCGCCCGCCTTGTGGCCGAACAACTGGCTGTCCATCAAGTCAGGCGGGATGGCCGCGCAGTTGACGCACAACATGGGCCGGTCGCTGCGCAAGCTGGCGTGGTGCACGGCCCGCGCGATCAACTCCTTGCCGGTGCCGCTTTCGCCGGTGATCAAGACGCAACCGTTGGTGCGCGCCAGACGCCCGATCTTGGACTTGAGCTCGAGCATTCCCTGGCAGTTTCCGATGATCTCGCCGGATAGCGGCAGCTTTGCCGCCAGGCTCTCGTATTCGGCCGAGAGGTTGCTTTCGCGGCGGGCCCGCACGAGTGCCACGGTCGTAATGTTCGCAAGTGAAATGACGAACTCGAAGTCGGACTGGCGAAACCGCCCGTGCTCGAGGTAGGCGTGGATGGCGCCCAGAAGCTTGTCCTGGAACACGAGCGGGATGCAGAGGGCGTCCGCGTAATGCTCCAGGCTATCGACCGCCGCGCCCGAGCGCCCCTTGGCGACCCAGATGGCTTGTTTCTGCTGGCAGACGAGTTCGGTCAGTGCTCTGCTGAGAGCCATTTGCTGGGTGGCTTCCGGCGGAATGACCAGCCGCGGCACGAGCTCGCCCTCATCGCTGAGCCACAGAAAGCCGCATACCGTCGCGTGCGTCCAGTCCTTGAGCAGCTCGAGCGAGGCTCGCGAGACTTCGTCTGAAGATTCGCAACCCAGCAGCTTGATGCTCAGTTGATACAGCAGCAGCAGCTCTTGCGCCTGCCGAGAGTCTGAGAGGGCCGCCAGCGCTTCAGGCTCAAAGGCCAGGCCCATGGGTTGATTGCGAATCACCGTGGCCGTGAGCTCGTCGCTGGCTTGCGACTCGACCGTTGGCGGCTGGTCGGTCAGATGAAATTCAAATTCGGTCGTGCCGATGCGCACGTTGTGACCGTTGGCCAGCCGTGCTTCATCGACCTTCTGTTCGTTGACATAGGTGCCGTTGCGGCTGCCGAAATCTCGAATCAGCCAGGCGCCCTCCTCCTGGGCAATCACGGCATGGACCCGCGAGCAGAGCGGATCGGCGAGCGTAACGGTGCACTCGGGATCGCGACCGATTCGATTCTCGTCCGTGCGATCGAGCAAGAAGCTGACGCCCGGGCGGCTGCCGACGGTCATCGTTAGATAGACGTACACGCTTGGAAAGGGCCGCTATGCCTGAGGTGAGTTTGGCCGGCTACCGAGAGTCGCGGGTTTGTCCAGTATACCACGACCGCTCACCCGATTGGTGGTAGCACAGGCCCGCGCTAGAATGAGAGAAGCGACTGGGGCCGCTGATTCATGCAATAGGCTGTAGTCGTTTGCGCTCGATTGCCCCCTGCGGAACTTAGATCGCGCCCGTGAGCGTGCCCTTGGCGACACTTGATCCTCAGAAGCTCGGCTGGTTGCTGGTCGGTCATGGCACGCGCGAAGAGACTGGATTGGCCGAGGCGCGGCAGGTGGTCGAACTCGTGTCGCGCGCCGAGCGGTCTGCGGTCGTGGAGCTTGCGTTTCTGGAGTTTGCCGAGCCCACGATTTCCGACGGTTTCCGGCGTGTGGTCGAGCGCGGCGCGCAGCGCGTGATAGTCGTGCCGCTCATGTTGTTCGCCGCGGGGCACGCGAAGGAACATATTCCGCGCGAAATCTTGCAGGCTCGAGAAAACTATCCCCATGTGGCGGTCGAGCAAAGCGAGCATTTGGGCTGCCATCCCGCGATTCTCGCGCTTTCAGCGCAAAGGTATGCCGAAGCGCTCGCCGGCCGATCCAACATTCCCAGCGCGCGGACGGCGCTGGTGTTCGTCGGACGCGGCAGTCATGATGCGGCGGCAACGCGCGAGATGGAAAGCTTTGCGGCCTTGCGCGCTCGAGAGAACTCGGCAGCCAGCGTGAGCGTGGGATTCGTGGCGATGGCGCAACCGGCGTTGGCCGAGGTTCTCGAGCGCGCGGCGCAATCGAGCGCGGAGCGCATCGTCGTTCAGCCGCATCTACTCTTTGCCGGTCTTCTGCTGGACCGCATCCGCGAGCAGGTCGCCAACATGGCCAGGCGGCAGCCACAAAAAGAGTGGATCGTGACCCAACAACTAGGGGCTGACGCGATGCTTGTGGACGCGATCGCCGACCGGGCTTGCCGACCTGTTCGCCTCGCTTAGCTAGACCGGCGCGGGCGCAAGGGGCGGTACCGCGCGACTTGCTAGCTTCCGCGCGGGTGGATCGGAGCCCGTCAGCCCCCCGGCGCTGCAAGTTCGCGACCACAATTCCGAATAGAGGGCGTACCGCTCTTAAGTCGATGACTTCGTAGAGCGAATCCGTGCCGCGCCGCCCACCCCGCGCGGAATAAATTACCGCTGGCCCCTCGATTGCTACGCGTCACTTCTCGAGGGAACACTCGTCCCCGCGCGACCCAATTGGGCGCCGTTAACGTAGGCTATTGCAGCAGACCTAACGCTGCGCACGCGACTGTGCCGATTGTATCGAACGTGTAAGGGATAGCTGATATTGCATTCGGTAACGGTCACGTATACGATCCTTTAACCTATTCTCAATTCGGCACTTAGGTCTCCACGACTTCTCCAGGGGAAAACGATGCGTCCGAGCACCGCCGCTGTTAGCCGTTTGATGGGCCGTCGATTGTTGGGCTGCGCACTGCTGGCGCTATTGGGCGCTTCGGTCGGGGGCTTTGCCGCCCGGGCCGTCGGTGAGCCCGTCGCGCGCAAAGGAGAAGACCGGCAGATCACGACCATCATCACGCGGTTGATGTCGACCGAGCACCTGACGCGGCATTCGCTCGACAACGAGATCAGTAACCGCTGGATGACCAACTACCTGAAGATGCTCGACCCGCGCAAGGTGTTTTTCAGCCAGGCGGACGTCGACGGCTTCATGGAGTATCGCGACCAGTTGGACGACATGGCTCTCAAGGGCGACACCTCATTCGCCTATCAAGTCTTTCATCGCTTCCTGGAACGCATCAATGAACGGGTGAAGCTGGTCGATGAGCTGTTGCCCCAAATCAAGGATTTCAGCAGCGACGAGGAGATGGTCACCGACCCCGACGTGATCTCCTATGCCAAGAACGACGCCGAGATGCGAGACCGCTGGACGAAGCGGCTGAAATACGACTTATTGGACCTGATGAGCGAGAAGAAGCTGGAGGGCAAGCCGGCGCAGGAAAAGATCTCGAAGCGCTATCACCAGCTCGCCAAACGCATGGCGCAGACGGACCACGACGAGCTGCTCGAAATGTATCTGACGGCCATGACCACGGCCTATGATCCGCACACCACCTACATGTCGGCCGACACGCTGATGAACTTCGAGATCCAGATGCGTCTGAATCTGGAGGGTATTGGAGCGGCGCTCGAAGCTCCCGAGGGTGAAACGGTCGTCAAGAAAATCATTCCCGGCGGCGCCGCCGCCAAGGATGGCCGGCTTAAGACCGACGACCGCATCGTAGGGGTGGGCCAAGGCACCGAAGGCCCCATCGAAGACGTCTCGGAAATGAAACTCAACGAGGTGGTTAAGCGCATCCGCGGCCACCAGGGCACGACCGTCCGCCTGAAGGTCATCCCCAAGGGCGAAACCGAGGCCAAGGTTTACAACATCATTCGCCAGCAGATCGAGCTCACGGACAGCGAAGCACGCAGCGTGATCCTCGAAGCCGGCAAGAAGCCGGACGGCTCGCCCTACAAGGTAGGCGTGATTAACCTGCCCAGCTTCTACATGGATATGAGCGGCGCGAAGTCGGGCCGCGATGACTTCAAGAGCACCACCCGCGACGTCGCCCGGCTGCTCAAGGACTTTAATGCTCAAAAAGTCGACGCCGTGGTGATCGACCTGCGCCACAATGGCGGCGGTTCGTTGACCGAGTCGATCAACTTGACCGGCCTGTTCATCGATACCGGCCCGGTGGTGCAGGTGAAGGACCTGGACGGCACCAAGCAGCAGTACGAAGACACGGAGCGCGGACTCGCCTGGACCGGCCCCTTGGTCGTGCTGACCAGTAAGTTCAGCGCCAGCGCAAGCGAGATCTTTGCCGGCGCGATTCAAGACTACAAGCGCGGCTTGATCGTGGGCGACACGTCGACGCACGGCAAAGGCACCGTGCAGAGCCTGCTGGATTTGGGCCAGAAGCTGTTCCGCGGGTTGCCGAACGCCCCGCAACTGGGAGCGCTCAAGATCACGATGCAGCAATTCTATCGCCCGGATGGCGACAGCACGCAAAGCCGTGG
>DATJEN010000058.1:0-2643 GCA_035496575.1 Pirellulales bacterium | reverse complement strand
ACTTGATCGTCACGATGTTGCTTGGCGGCTTGTGGCACGGGGCCGGCTGGACTTTCGTACTCTGGGGCGGACTGCACGGCGCCTACCTGGTGATCAATCATGCCTGGCGTGCGCTGCGCCGCCGACTGGGGCACGAACTCGATCGCTCGAGTCGATGGGGCAGGATGGTAGGTTGCGCCGTCACGTTCGTGGCAGTCGTCGCGGCCTGGGTGGTATTTCGCTCGAACAGTCTGGACACCGCAGCAGCCATCCTGCAGGCGATGGCGGGAGTCAACGGTCTCGTCCTTCCCGATGTGTGGCTCGTCCGCTGGGGCTACTTTGGTGAATGGCTCGCGCGTGCGGGCGTCGCTTTCGGGCCGAACCCGGCGCTCGCTGGCACCGGCGTCGTGCACTGGATCTGGATTCTGCTCGCCGTCGTCTGGCTGGCTCCCAACACTCAGCAGATCATGGCGGCGAGCCGGCCCGCGCTCGGCATTCCGGGAGACTCTACGGCTGCTCGTTGGCAATGGCGTCCAGCGGCGTGGAGCGCAGCCGCGGTCGCCGTCATGGCGCTCACCGCCATCGTCAATTTGAACCGCCATTCCGAGTTTCTCTACTTTCAGTTCTGAGATGAGCGGCGCGCGCGCTTACGTCTGTCTGGTCCTGGGGCTATGTGCCGGTGTCCTGGTTCCCGCCCTGGCGCTAAACCTGATGCTGACGGCGAACAGCCTGCGTGCGGACAAGAATCGACTCGCGAGCGAATGGCAGCATGCGACGCGCGGTGTGACCTATGCGCCGCCAATTTCCCGCAATCGTCCATTCAAGACCTTGCGTCTCGACGATCGGATCCAGGAGATCAATACAGTCGTATTCGGGTCCTCGACCACCATGAGCATCACGGGCGAAGCGTTTCCGCCGGCACTCAAGAGTTACAATTTTGCGCAGAGCGGAAACGCCCTGCGCTCGGTTATCGGCGAGGTGGAATACGTCGTCGAACACTGGGGAGATCGTACACGCCTGCTGGTGGTTCCTCTCGACTGGGCCCTTGGCTTCGTCTATGAGCGCGGCGAGCCGACGCCCGCCGAGCTGACCCCGGAGGCTGCATTACGAGAGGGCAAGGCGACGAGGCCGTCATTGTCGGCGGAGCTCACGGATGCTCTGTCCTTGCCGCGCTTGAGAATTCTGGTCGATATCATTCGCGAAGTGCTTAAGGCATCGGACAAGGCTGCTGCGTTTCGCCAGATTTTTATTGAGCCGGCGGGCCCGGAGTACCGTTGTCAGGACGGGACGCCTGCGCGCGATTTTGACGTGGTGTTTCGCGGCATGTGCAACGGGTTTCGATATGACGGCAGTGCCACATTTGCCGATCAGAAGCGTCTCGACACCGCCCGTGCGCAGGCCTTGCTTGCCACGGCTGCATCCGGTTCCGAGCAGTATGCGGCAGCACTTCGACGCGGACATGGCGAGCCGAACCTGGCATTGCTCGACCATCTCGCGCGGTTGGCGCACCGGTTGGAGTCGAAGGGCGGAAAGCTAGTGGTGTTGTTGCCACCGCTCCTGCCGGGAGTGGAAGATGCACTGGCACACGCGCCGCATAGCGGTCCGCCGCTCCGGAGGACCAAGGATGCGCTGGAAGCCTGGAGCACACGCGAGCGGATTACGATTCTCGATGCGGGACGATCCGAGCGCTATGGGTGCACCGGGACCGAGTTCATCGACCGGCACCATGCCTTGCCCTCTTGCTATCGGAAAGTCTTATCGAGCTTCTTCAGCAGCCATCCGATGTTCGTGCCCCACAGCGCCACCAGCCGATAGAATAGCTGCGCCCACCGCGGCGTTGACCGACAAGCTTACGTGAATTCCAGACTACAGCTCCCCGACGGAAAACGCTCGTGGATGCTCTACCTCGTCGCTGCTGCGACTTTCCTTCCCGCGATCGGTTTCTACTATGTCGGCGAAGAGGCGATCTTTCCGATTTCGTCGCTCGAGATGTGGTACCACGGCGAGTGGGTCAGGCAGATCTTCTATGGCGGAAACCTCAGGCACAATCCGCTGTACAACTGGCTCATCATCCCGCTGGCAAGCGCGGTGGGATGGGACCACATGCTCGGCGTCGCGCGCGCGATCACCATTGCCGCTACCGTGGGTTGCGGGGGGGCGTTGGCTTGGCTATGCCGGATTTTGTATCGCGACAACACGTTCGCCGCGCTGGCCGCACTCGTCTACCTCACTCTGGCGGACGTGTTTTTCTATCGCGGCTGGCTGGCGTATGCCGACCCGTTGTTTGCGTTCTTCGTATTCACTGCGATTGCCTGCCTGTGGGTGGCGTGCGAGCGACGCAACGTCGGCATGCTTGCGCTCGCCGCTGCCGCGCTGACCTGTGCATTCATGACCAAGGCCATGACGGCCTACGCGTTCTATGGGGCGGCGGCGTTGGTGTTTCTCGTTCGACGGGACTATCGCTCTTTTTTGCTCGGCAAATGGTCGTGGATCGTTCATCTCGCCGCGGCGGTGCTGCCCGTCGCATGGCTTTATTTTTTACCGGACAACGCGGGTCAGGGCGAGCGGATGTTTACCGAGATCGTCACAAAACTGGTCCCGGAGAACCTGGCCGTCTACGCATTGAAGATCGTCGTTTATCCCCTGGACACGATGTTGCGTCTC
>DATJEN010000057.1:0-12032 GCA_035496575.1 Pirellulales bacterium | reverse complement strand
TTGCGCCTATGGCCATGAAGGACCGGGCTGCGGCGGCTGTGGCGGCGGTTGTGGCCTCTTCGGCGGCTGTGGCCTCTTCGGCGGTTGCGGCGGCGGCGGTTGCGGCGGCTATGGTGGCGGCGGCTGCGGTGGCGGCGGCGGCTGCTCTGACTGCGGCAGCTACAGTGGTAATAATGGCGGCGGCCCGATGGGCGGCGGAGCGATGTCGGGCCAGGCGGGTATGTCCGGTCAACAACCAGGGATGTCCGGCCCCAGCGCGTCGGGCCCAGGCATGGCGAAGCGTCATGCCGCGCAGGGACATCCTCACCTTTATCAGCGACGCGACTCGGGCGGCGAGTATGAGTTTGCCGCCGGCCCGCCGACTGGCGCCGTCACCTATCCTTATTACACGACGCGCGGCCCGCGAGACTTTTTGGCTCGCAACCCGCGCAGCATTGGCCCGTAGTCAAGGCCGCAGCGGGCGCCCGCGCACGATTCACAGGGTCAGCCGCAGGTCATGCACCAAGCGCATGCACGCGGCTGGCCCTTTTTGATGCGCGGCTTCTAGAATTGCGGGTGGCCGCGAGCGGTTGCACTTTTTCTGGATTCAGGTATTCCTAGGGGCGCGAAAGCGTCCGCGCGCGACGCAGCGAGCCCGTTTGCCGGAGAACATTCGATGTTTAGTCAAACCGTCCAGGACGCGATCAACGAGCAGATCTGCAACGAGCTGTCGGCCTCCTACTCATACCTGGCCATGTCCTGCTACTGCGAGCGGCAGAATTTCCTCGGTTGTGCGCATTGGCTACGCATCCAGAGCGAAGAGGAGTATGGCCACGGCATGCGGCTGCTCGATTTTTTGCTGGCGCGCAACGGCACCATCAAGTTGAAGAGCGTGCCCGAGCCCGCCGTCAACTTCAAGAGCGTGGGCGAGGTGTTCGAGCAGGCCTACAAGCAAGAGCAGGAAGTCAGCCGGATGATCGACCAGCTCTACGAACTGGCGATGAAGGAAAAGGCATTCTCGGCGCTCGTGCAACTGCAGTGGTTCATTACCGAGCAGGTCGAGGAAGAACGTAGCGCGCGCGAGATCGTTTCCAAGTTTCAACTGCTGAAGGACGATCCGGCCGCGCTGCTGGACTTGGATCGCGAGCTGGGAGCGCGCAGCAAGACCGACGAAAGCTCTGCCGGCTCAGACGCAACCTAACGGCGTCGCATCGCGTGCGCTAACGAGGAATGAGCTTGCCCACGCGGGCAATCAAGTCTGCCGTGCGGCAGCTATAGCCCCACTCGTTGTCGTACCAGCTCAGCGTCTTGAGCATGTTGCCATCCATCACCTGCGTCCAATCGGGCACGAAGATGGAGCTGTGCGGGTCGCCGATGATGTCGGTCGAAACGATGGCGTCTTCGTTGTAGGCAAGGATCCCCTTCAGTTTGCCTTCGGCGGCTTTCTTCAGGGCGGCATTCACTTCCTCGCGCGTGAGGTTGCGCGACATGAGCGTCGTCAGATCGACGAGGCTGCCGGTGGGCACCGGCACGCGCAGTGAAATGCCCGTCAGCTTGCCGGCCAATTCGGGGATGACCAGTCCAATGGCGCTGGCCGCGCCGGTCGAGGTTGGAATGATGTTCTGAGCCGCGGCGCGGGCGCGGTACAGATTATCGTGCGGCATATCCTGCAGCCGCTGGTCGTTTGTGTAGGCGTGCACGGTGGTCATCAGGCCTTTGACGATCCCGAATTCCTCGTGCAACACCTTGGCCAGCGGGGCGAGGCAGTTTGTCGTGCAACTTGCATTCGAGATGCACTTTTGATCTTTGTTCAGCTTGTCGTCGTTGACGCCCAGCACGCACGTCAGATCGGCTCCGTCCTTGGCGGGCGCGCTCAGCACGACGCGCTTGGCGCCGGCGCGGAGGTGCGTGTCGTAGCCCGCCTTGGTGACACCGTCTTTGGTCGTTTCGCGGGCGGTGAAGATGCCGGTGCTTTCGACGACGACGTCGATATTCAACTCGCCCCACGGCAAGCGGGCCGGATCGCGCTCTTTCAGGCCATGAATCCGGTGGCCATCGACGATCAAATACTCCTTGTCATAGCTGACCGAGCCCGGATAGCGGCGATGGGTACTGTCGTACTTGAGCAGCGTGGCGAGCGTGTGATTGTCCGTCAGATCGTTGATGGCCAGCACCTCGAACTCGTTCGAGCGGGCCATCAAATTGCGGAACACCAAGCGCCCAATCCGTCCAAAACCATTGATCGCGACACGAATTGCCACTTCCACTCTCCTCCAATTAGAAAAGGGGCTGTCCGCCCCCGACGCCAATTCACTTTTGCTTTGTAGAACTGCGAATTATAGCGGACCCTTGGGATTCAACAACCGTGGCGGCGGGCGGCCGACGACGAGCCAGCGACGCGGCGGAAGTGTTCGACGGCTGAGCGGATCGTTACACTGGAGTGCGGCGCCAAGGGGCTTAACGGCTTTGGCAGCCGCCGTTCTCGAACAAGCGGGATGAATTTCAGTGGCCGATGACCGCGACAAACTGCGCGACGCACTCGATCGCCTGCAGAAAGAGCTGGAGGAGCTGCGCAAGCTCAACCCCGGCGTCGGCGCGCAGCTAGACGAAACGATCGACGAAGCACGGGCCACGCTCGAAGGCAAGTCGCCCGACCTCAAGCGGCACAGCACGCTCATCGAGCGGCTGTCGAATGCCATGCTCGATTACGAGGCCTCCCATCCAAGCCTGGCCGGCAACTTAGGCGGCCTGATCGATGCGCTTGCCAATATGGGCATCTAGCGAGCGCTACTTCGATACGCGCGCTACTTCGAAACGCGCGACTTCGAGGCGGGGCGCGCCGCGCGTTCGGGCTTCTTCTTGCCACTGCCTTCGAGCGGCTTTGCCAAGGTGACCGTCACTTCCTCGGCCAGTCCCTTGCCGGGAGCATTCACGCTCGGATTGGGCCGATAGTTGTCGTAGTAGTAGGCCTTGATCTTGATGGCGTCGCCTTGCTTCGCGAGGCTCAAGTCGTCCATGTTCAGTTTCACGGCCAGCTCCTCGTCGCTCAGCGTGCAGGCGATTTTCTGGCGGCCGGCCATCACGACCAATTGATCGTCGCGGAGCGTGGCAATCTTGCCCTTCACCAGATACTCACCCGCCGCGACGCTGCGCACGGGCCGCAAACCATCGACGTCGTCCGGCGGAAAAACGCCGACCGAAGCCTTGCCCAGCGCGGGCGTGACCTCGATCTCCTTGATCGGCTCCTTGGCCGCTCCGCGCTTATCCAGCTCCACTTTGAATTGCACGTACACGCCGGGCCGCAGGTAGTCGCGCTCCGCTTCGCCTTCGATGCGGATCTTCGTATCGTCCACGATGCTCATCACCCACAGATCGCTTTTGGAATCGCGAATCTGCAACAGGGAGCCCTGAACACCTTCGAGAGTGCCGGTGTCCTCAAAGCTGCGTGCGTTGGGCGGAACGGGAAACTCGGCCTGCACGAGCGCAGCGCCCAGCAAGATCCAGCCTGCGAAGCATGTTGAAACGAAACAACGTGGGCTCATGGCTACCTCGCTTGCTCGACGCTCGAAGCAATCTCTGTTCCAAGGTTCAGAATACTCTTTCACCCCTACAAAGCAACCAAGGGGCAGCGGGCGTTGCCAGCGCCGGACCGCACAGTCACAATGCCCAAAAGGCACGCGCGCACCTGGAGCCTGGGCTTTTCCATGTCGAATCAAGCGAACCGCATCACGATTCCCAAGTTCGGCGGCATGAAAGCTGCCGGCCAGAAGATCACGATGCTCACGGCGTACGACTTTACGATGGCCCAGTTGTTGGACCAGGCGGGGGTTGAAGGCATCCTGGTCGGCGACACCATGTCGATGGTCGTGCAGGGCCATCCCAACACGTTGCCGGTGACGCTGGACGAGATGATCTATCACGCCGAAATGGTGGGTCGCGCCGTCGAGCACGCGCTGGTGGTGGTCGACATGCCTTTCCCGAGCTATCACTTGGGCACCTATAAAGCGGTGGAAAGCGCGGGCCGCATCCTGAAAAAGACGCGCTGCCAGGCCGTCAAGCTCGAAGGCGGCGCCGACCAGGCCGAGGTCATCGCGGCCCTGGTTACGGCCGGCATCCCGGTCATGGCTCATTGTGGACTGAGGCCGCAAAGCGTCCACCAGTTGGGTGGCTACAAGGTGCAGCGCGACGAAGAGCAGTTGTTGACTGATGCCATCGCGGTTGAGCAGGCGGGGGCGTTCGCCGTGGTGCTCGAATGCATCCCGCCCACCATCGCCGCTAAGATTACATCCAAGCTCCGCATTCCAACCATCGGCATCGGAGCAGGCATGCCCTGCGACGGGCAGATTCTGGTGACACACGACTTGTTGGGATTAACCAGCGGTTACGTGCCGCGCTTCGTGAAGGCCTATGCCGATCTGCGCGGCGTGATCTCGGGCGCGGTCAGCCAGTTTCGCGACGACGTGCGGGCCGGCCGATTTCCGACAGCCGAGCAAACGTTCAAGTAAGGCCGCCCGCTTCGAGCTTGCTTGCGCGCGGAGTTTTCCAGCATGCCGAACCGCCTCGCGACGCAGTCCAGTCCTTACCTTCTGCAGCACGCCGGCAATCCCGTGGATTGGTATCCGTGGGGTAAAGATGCCCTGGAGCGAGCGCGGGCTGAATCGCTGCCGATCTTTCTTTCGATCGGGTATTCGGCCTGTCACTGGTGCCACGTGATGGAACACGAAAGCTTCGAGGACGCCGAGATCGCGCGGTTCTTGAACGAGCACTTCGTATGCATCAAGGTCGACCGCGAGGAGCGGCCCGATCTCGACCAGATTTACATGAACGCGGTGCAGTTGATGACCGGCCGCGGCGGATGGCCGATGTCGGTGTTTCTCACGCCTGAGTTGAAGCCCTTTTATGGGGGCACGTACTGGCCGCCGACCGCGCGGATGGGGATGCCCGGCTTTGACCAGGTGCTGGAGGCCGTCTCCGATGCTTGGAAAAACCGCAGGGCGGATGCGCTCGCGCAAGCCAATTCGCTCAGCGAGCATCTGCGGCAAATCGCTCAGCCGACGGCAGCCGCGGGCCCGCTCGACCAGGGCATGCTCGAGCGCGCGGGCAGCGACGTTGCGCGGTCTTTCGATCCGACCTATGGCGGTTTCGGATCGGCGCCCAAGTTCCCGCACCCTTTCGATCTGCGATTGCTGCTGCGGTTGTGGCGGCGGCATCAGCGGGAGGATTTGCTGCACGTCGTGACGTTCACGCTGGAAAAAATGGCAGCCGGCGGAATCTACGATCAGCTTGGCGGCGGGTTTCACCGCTACTCCGTCGACGAGCGCTGGTTGGTGCCGCACTTCGAAAAAATGCTGTACGACAACGCGCTCCTCGTGCCTTGCTACCTGGAAGCACACCTGGTGACCGGGCGCGAAGATTTTGCGCGAATCGCGCGCGAGACCTGCGACTATGTGTTGCGCGAGATGACTTCGCCTGAGGGAGGCTTCTATAGCACCCAGGACGCGGACAGCGAGGGAGTGGAGGGAAAATTCTTTGTGTGGACCCTGGCCGAAGTGCGCGCGATCTTGGGCGAGGCACCTGCCCGCGCGTTCGAGCTAGTGTACGAAGTGACACAGGAGGGCAATTTTGAGCATGGGCAGAGCATTTTAAACCGGCCGCGGCCGCTCGAAGCGTGCGCGGCAGAGCTGGGGCGCGATCCGGTTGAACTGGCGCAAGAATTGGCCGAATCCCGCGTCAAACTGCTCGAGGCCCGCGAGCGGCGCGTCCATCCGGGCCTGGACGACAAGGTGATCGTGGCCTGGAATGGGCTGATGATCGACGCCTTGGCCCAGGCGGCTGCCGTGCTGCAAGAGCCGCGCTATCTAATCGCGGCGCAGCGGGCGGCCCACTTTTTACTCGAGCACGCGCGGCGGCCGGATGGACGTCTACTGCACTCCTGGCGGCGTGGCACCGCCACGCTGGATGCGTACCTGGACGATTATGTCTGTCTGTGCAATGCGCTGGTGAGTCTCTACGAGGTCGACTTTGACGAGCACTGGATCAGCGAAGCCTGCGTCCTTGCCGATCTTGTGCTCGAGCTCTTCCGCGACCAAGAGGACGACGGCTTCTTCTTCACGGCATCGGATCACGAAGAGCTGATCACGCGGCCGAAGGATCTGTACGACAATGCCACGCCCAGCGGCAATTCGGTGGCGGCGCTCGCGCTGTTGCGGCTGGCAAAGCTCAGCGGCCGAGACGCTTATCGGGCAGGGGCCGATAGTGCGCTGCGCGGTGGGGCCGTGGTCGCTCAGCAGGCGTCACGCGCCGCGGGGCAACTTCTGGCCGCGCTCGACATGCATCTTGGTCCCACGCCTGAAATCGCCATCCTGGGCGAAGTGGCGCACGAGGACACCGCGGCGGTGCTGGCCAACTTGCGGCATCGCTATCTGCCCAACAAGGTTGTCGCGCTGCGCCGGCGAGGTGCGGTCGAAGACCCTTCGCCGCTGGCTGCCTTGTGGGAGGGCAAAACGCTCGAGGGGCCCGAGCCCGGCGTGTTCATCTGTGAACATTTCGTGTGCCGCGCGCCAGTCTATGGTCGAGACGCGGCGATTGCGGCTTGGGACGAGCTGACGGCCGCCACCGCCGCTTCCCCGCGCAAATAATCAACCGCGGTATGCGTTTTGCGCCGCTTCCAGAACGACTCGCAAGGGCACGTGGTGCGCCTCGGCGGCACGGCGACAAGATTCGAACTCGGCCGAGAAGCGGGCCGTATTATCGTCCAGCCAGGCCAGCTTGCCTTCGATCGGTCCCCACGCCGTTTGCACCGTGTGAGGCTCGCGGCGCAGCTTGCGGCGTTCGACTCGCCAGCGACGCACGCCCAAGGTCGTCGTTTCGCGGAACAAGATGCCTTCGAGCGCCTCGACCCGATCAGACGTGCACAGGACGCTCAAGATGACGCCGGGGCGATTCTTTTTCATTTGAATGGGCGTCGTATAGACATCCAGAGCGCCGGCCTCCCACAACTGCGCGATCGCATGCCCAATGACTTCGCCACTGGCATCGTCCAGGTTGCACTCCATGGCCCACAGGGTTTCGTGAGCTTCACGGCTGGCGGTTTCTCCAACCAGCAGGCGAAGCAGATTGGCCTGCGACTCCAGCTCTTTCTGACCGGCGCCGTAGCCAATGTGCTCGATCGCCATCGAAGGCACAGGGCCGAACTCATGGACCATGGTTGCCACAATCGCGGCGCCGGTTGGCGTGGTCAGCTCGCATTCGACGCGCGATTCGGCCAGCGGCACGCCCTTTAGTAGCTCGGCAGTGGCGGGCGCAGGAATCGAGCAACGTCCGTGCGCGATTTCAATGAATCCGGTGCCGGTTGGCACCGCTGAGCAGATGATTCGCTGGGCTCCCAGCAAGTCCCATCCGATGGCCGCGCCGACGATGTCGGCAATCGAGTCGACCGCGCCCACTTCGTGGAAATGCACTTTCTCGATCGTGGAGTTGTGCACCTTGGCCTCCGCTTCGGCAAGGCGGCGGAAAATGCGATGCGCCAGCTCCTTCTGGGCCGGCGCGAGCGCGCTGCCATCGATCATCGCGGTAATGTGGTGCAGGTGCCGGTGCTTGTGCTCCGGCTCATGTTCGACCGTAATCTGCGTCGCGCGAAAGCCCTTCTTCTTGACAGTGCTCGCAACCAACCGCACGCTGGGCAGCCCGAGGGTTTGAATTCCAGCGTTGAGCGCGTCGAGCTCGACGCCGGCATCGACCAGCGCCCCCAAGGTCATGTCGCCGCTGATACCGCTGGCACAATCCAAGTATGCGATTCGCATGAGCGCCTGGTGCTCGACTGAAGGTGGACGGTACGACCTGTTTTCTAATGCTGCAAGAAGCAGCCGCATTCTAAGCGGCCGCTCGGCAGGGGCAAGTGAGCGGTCGATCGTGCGAAGATTTGACAGGGCGAAGATTTGACTGGGGCGCGCTCGGACGGCTACCATGCGCGACCTCCACCCGCACACCCGCTGACAGCGCGCCGATTTCCATGTCCGACGATCAAGAAACGATTGGCGATTTGCGGCGCTTATTGGCGCAGTTCATCGAGGAGCGCGCCTGGGAACCGTTTCATACTCCGAAGAATCTCTCGATGGCGCTGGCCATTGAAGCCGCGGAGCTGATGGAGCACTTCCAATGGCTCGAGCCGGCCGAGGCGATCGAGCTTGCGCGAGATCCAGCGCGACGCGCGGCCGTCGCCGAGGAACTGGCCGACGTGGTGTGCTATGCGCTAGCGCTCACCAATGCGCTGGGAATCGAGTTGGGCCAGGCCATTCGCGACAAGATGGTCAAGAACGCGCTCAAGTACCCAGCCGATCAGTATCGCGGGCGGTGGGGAGCGGGCGACCAGCGACCGTTGAAGTGAGACCGTTCCGCCCCGGGGGCAAACGGCGAATCGCTCGTTAGACTTCATGCGCCTTGGCGGCTTCGACGATGGCGGACAGGTCCTGCATGATCTTGTCCCACTGATCGTCGCCAAAGCGGCCGACCAAATGCGATTGAGCCTGTTCCCAATAGGGAGCGGCGCGGAGCAGGGCCTCTCGCCCCTCGTCTGTGATTTCGACCGCCTTCTGCCGCCCGGCGATGGGACGAGTTAGTTGCAGATACCCATGCGCCACGAGAGGCTTCAAGTTTCGCGTCAGCGTGGAGCGGTCCATGACCAGCTCCCGCGCCAGCCGTGCGATGTTGCTCGGCCCTACCAGTTGGCTGGTGATCAAAATCACGAGCTGAGTCGAGCGCAGACCAACCGGCGAGAGCCGCTGATCGAACAATTGCGTGACGCTGCGCGATGCCTTGCGGAAATTGAAGCAAGCGCACGTGCGGGCCATTTCGGCCAGCCGAGCATTGTCGACGGTTTGACCGTTTGCTTCCATCGTGGCCGTCCAAGCTCGTCGCGCGCCAGGGCAGGCAGGATTCCACTGGGCGAAACACTGGTTCACCGTCTCGTTCGTACCGCCTGCGGGAGTCGAAAGCAAGCATTTGACTGCCCGCAAACCTACTTTTCGTGGCCGCGTGGTCGGTATACCCGTCTGTGTACCTACCCGATTGCCCCCGTTCAGCTTGTCTGGCGGGGCCGAGATTCTAAAATCCACCTGCACGAGGTGAACCGGCATGAGCGACGACCCGCTGAACTATTTAAATCCCACCTGGTTCGTCAATTCCGACGCTCCCGAAATCTTGGCGCTGGCCGCTGAAATTGCGCCGCGGGGTGGCGACGAAGTGGAGCGGGCGTGCCGGCTGTTTTATGCGGTGCGAGATGGCGTTCGCTATACCGCCTATAACCTGGAGCTCGAGCGCGAGGCGATTCGAGCCTCGAGCGTGCTGGCCAAGGGCGCGTCGTGGTGCGTGCCCAAGAGTGTGCTTTTGGCCGCGCTGTGCCGGGCGGCGGGCATTCCGTGCCGGCTCGGCTACGCCGACGTCCGCAACCACATGGCGACCAAGAAGCTGCTCGATTTCCTGGGCACCGACGTGTTTTACTTCCATGGCTTCAACGAGATTTATTTGCGCGGCAAATGGGTGAAGGCCACCGTCGCCTTCAATCGCACGTTGTGCGACAAGGCGCGGCTTGCGCCTTTGGATTTCGATGGTTTGCATGACTCGATCTATCATCCCTTCGATCTGGCGGGGCACCGCTACATGGAGTATCTGCGCGTGTACGGGCCGTATGCCGAGTTGCCCTACGACGATCTGATTGCCACCTTCGCGCGCGAGTATCCCAAGGTCACGGCCGCGCGGGGCGAGGCGCTCTCCGGTGACTTCGAAGCCGAAATCGCGGCCGAAGCCGGCCAGAATTAGCAACTCTCTCTCGCGCCGTGTCGCGGCCCGACCGGTTATGCCGGCCGTAACGGCTGTTCATCCGACCTGCGCGAAAAGAAGCGGCAGCCAGCGAAGAATATGGTCCATTGGCATCACTGTCGGTTGGGCGCGGGAGTAAGGACTGCGCGTGCTGGTCGCTGAAACCGCGGAGAAAAGACCCTCTTCGTCGGCGAGCGAGTTGATTCTGCTGGGGCGTGTCCTAGGTTTTCTTAGTGCCCCGATCGAATATCGCTAGGAATTGACCATGTTGAAGACTTCGCTGCCGACGATGATTGCCTGGTTGAGCGTGTGCGTGTTGGCCGCCGCGTGGGGACATGTCCTCGACGAGCGGTGGCAAGTCATTTGGAGCGAGGTTGGCGCCTTCGGCATCGTCTCGGCCGCGGGCTTGGGGGCTATCGAAAAGGTGCGCGCCGCTCGAACGGAGCGTTCGTACAATCGCGTCATGCAAGCGCGCGTCGAATGCGGCCTGGCGCGCTTGAACGAGCACAGCGCCACCGTCGACTCGATCAACGCGGCCGTTCGCCGCCTGGCCGAACAAGCGGCTCGCCGGCGCACGGAGCTCGGTACTCAACCGCGTGCCAAGCGACACTGGCATCCGCAGTTGCTGAGCGACTACCCGTTGGAAGTGATTCCGGTCGAGGATCGCGACGAACCGTTTGACAACACGAGCATTTCGCCGATCCCCGGCGTGCTGCGGCAAATGTCGACGCAGGGCGTGTCGTTCGAGCATGACGAAAGTTTTTCGACCCGCATCGTGCTGTTGCATTTCCGCCTGGCGGACGAGCAGCAATTGTCATTTGTCGTCGACGTGATGTGGACGCAAAAGACCGTGAACGGATTTACGAGCGGCGGCACCGTGTTGGCCGTGGGCGTGCCCACCAGCGACGAGCCGACGGATGCCGAAATCGACGCGGTGTTGAGCGCCTAGCCAGCCGCGCTGATTCTCGAAGCGGCCCGCGCTATCGCTTGTACTCGCAAGGCAATTCGCCGCGTCTATAATGGCCCCATGAGCGAAGGCCCCGCAAAACGCCGCCCGTTCCTGTGGTGGATTTCAAGAATCGCCCGATTTGTCATGCTGCCGCGCGGGATTGCCTATGGCGAGCAGGACTATCTCGGCAAGATCGTTGACTGGCTGCCGACGTGGGCGCTGTTTATTGCGATTCCCCTTGCTGTCGTTGCCGCGATGAATGCCGGCTTTTGGGTCGCACAGCTAATCAAAATCTGATTTCAGACTGCCCCACTACCGCCCCCCGCGGCAAACTGGACACTGTCCGCCGGTCGTGGTGTAATAGAGCGGCTCAGACCTCCCGCCGCTTCCACCCGCCCGCCACATGTCCCTGCACCCAGCCTTTCGAAGCTCGCATTGCACCTCCGCGCCGGCGCATGTCGTGTCGGCATGCCTGCTGGCCCTGTTGGGCGTGCTGGGCGGTTCGCTCGCCGCGCGGGCCGCCGACGAGCATCCCGCGCCCAAAACGGTCGACTACAACCGAGACATTCGGCCGATCCTGTCCGACCATTGCTACGCCTGTCATGGGCCGGATGCCGACAAGCGGCAGGCCAACCTGCGTCTCGACCGTCAGCAGGATTCCATGGCCGTGCTCGAATCGGGCCACGCGGCCATTCAGCCCGGCAAGGTTGAAGCGAGCGAGCTCGTGGCGCGCGTCATCGCCACGGATGAAAGCCGCATGCCGCCGCCGGAGTCCGGCCGCGCTCTGAAAGCCCACGAAGTCGAGAAGCTGAAGCGGTGGATTGCCGAAGGCGCCGAGTGGAAGGGGCACTGGGCCTATCTGCCGGTCGAGCGTCCGCCGCTTCCAACGGTTCAAACCCAGACATGGCCGCGCGGAGCGATCGACCGCTTTGTGCTCGGCAAGCTCGAAGAAGAGGGCCTCAGCCCGTCGCCGGAAGCCGACAAGGCCACGCTCATCCGCCGCGCGAGCCTCGACCTGACGGGCTTGCCTCCCACTCCCGGCGAGATCGACGCGTTTCTTTCGGACACGAGCGACGGCGCCTACGAGCGCGTGGTCGATCGCTTGTTGTCCTCGCCGCATTACGGCGAGCGCATGGCCATCAAGTGGCTCGATCTGGCGCGATATGCCGACACGAACGGCTATCACGTAGACGACCATCGCAATATCTGGAAGTTCCGCGAGTGGGTCATCGACGCCTTTAACCGCAACATGCCCTTCGATCAGTTCACGATCGAACAGATCGCGGGC
>DATJEN010000056.1:0-18033 GCA_035496575.1 Pirellulales bacterium | reverse complement strand
ACGAGGCGCGCTCGTAGTCCGACAGTGATGCCATCGGAAGCCCCTCCCGCCCACGAATGGGCATACAGGACGGCGGGGTCAGGTAAGAAGAGCCCTCGAAGTTGAGGGCGGTCCCGAAGAGGCTCAGCCGGCCAAGGTGAGTGAATCGTACCACATTCGCCATCCTCGAATAAATAGTCGCCGCCCGGAATTCGCCCTGCAGCTTTTGCGAGCAACCCGCCTTGGCCGATAGGCACGAAGGCAACTACGGCAGCTCTTTGGCGGATGTACGCCGGCATTCAGGACATCTCGCGGGCTTCGGCAACCAGGCACAGCGGGCGCGCCCTCTTTGACCGCGGAAGCGAATCCGGCTTGGCGCGCCGACGACTATAATTACATCGGTCGAAAAGGCGTGAGTTCGAGCCGGTCGCTCCGGCAGGATGAGCTCGCCTGGCGATTCTCTGGTCAGATCTCGGACGAGCATTTTTGGCGGCCCGTCTTCAGATCGAAGTATCGAATGCCATCCAGCGGTCCGACACTCTTTCGCAAGGGTCCCACGCAGGTAGCACTGGCCGCGGGAGCCTTTTCGCTCATTGCTGGTGGCTCGGCACTGGCCGGCTGGGCGTTCAATCTGCCGATGCTGACAGATTGGACGGATCAACACATTTCGATGTTTGCCAATGCAGCACTTAGCGCCGTGCTTGCGGGAGCCGCGTTGCTATTGCAAGCCGGCGCACCACGATCATCCCAGCTCGTCGTTGCACGCGTACTGTCGGTATTGGTGATCTCCATTGCAGGCTTAACGCTTCTCGAGCACATCATTGGCGTCGATCTTGGCATCGACACATTGCTTTTCAATCGCCCGTGGGGACAAGGTGCCGCCAACGCACCCATGCGCATGGGGCTTCCAGCGTCACTTTCGTACCTGGTTACCGGAGTTGCGCTCGTTTTGGCAACTCTTGGAGAATCATCAAGGCGCATCGCGACCATGCTTGCGATCGTGCCGGCGGCCATCGCTTCGCTGTCGCTCACAGGCTATTGGTTTGGCGAAAATCAGTTGTTCGGCGTCGCCAAATCGACTGGGATTGCGCTGAATACCAGCACCGTCATCGCGGTCTTGAGCGCGGGCCTGGTGGCAATCGTGCCCGAGCATGGGCTGATTGCCGGCTTGGATCAAGGATCTGCAAGGGCGGTATGTTTTTGTGAACGAGGCGGCACAAATCCTGTTTGGCAAGAATACCGGCGCCATTTGCGGTCAAACCGATTACGAGCTATTTCCGGCCGAAACGGCCGATCAGTTCAGGAGGAACGATCAAGTCGCTCTCACCTCATCAACGGGCATCGAGGCCATCGAGGTCCTCAAACACGAAGATGGAATTCACTATTCCATCGTCAGCAAGTTTCCGATTTTCGATGCCTTGGGTCGGCCAACCTACGTTGGCGGGGTGGCAATCGACATCACCGAACGAATGAAGGCCGAAGAGTCGTTAAAGCAGGCGGATCGTCGCAAGGACGAATTTCTGGCCACGCTGGCACATGAACTGCGAAACCCACTGGCGCCCCTCCGCAACGCGGTCCATCTTCTGAAGCTGCGGGAGCCGCTTGATCCGGACCTGGTTTGGAGCAGGGATGTCATCGAACGTCAGGTAAACCAAATGGCGCGGCTGCTGGATGACCTGATCGATGTGTCTCGCATTACCCGGAACAAGCTGCAGCTTCGCAAGGCGCCCGTCGAAGTGCGGACGTTGGTTGCGAATGCCGTGGAGATGAGCCGCCCCGTTCTCGACAGCGAAAGCCACGAGCTTTCTATCAGCTTGCCGGCGGAACCTCTCTATCTGGAGGCCGATGCCGTAAGACTGTCGCAGGTCGTGGCCAACCTGCTCAACAATGCCGCGAAGTACACGAACCGCGGCGGCCACATCTGGCTGACGGTCCAGCGTGACGGCTCTGAGCTCGTGGTTTCGGTTAAGGACAATGGCATTGGTATCGCCCATGACGTGCTGCCGCGACTTTTTGAGATGTTCTCGCAAGCAGTCCCAGCGCTCGAGCGATCTCAAGGAGGACTGGGAATTGGCCTGTCCCTGGTCAAGGGGTTGGTCGAGATGCACGGCGGCAAGGTCGAGGCGCGCAGCAATGGTCCTGAGCAGGGCAGCGAGTTCGTCGTTCGACTCCCGCTCGTGCCCGGCCCAGAAGGTTACAACGCAATACCCAGCGAGGTCCACAACCTGCCCGGGGCGCGCTGCAAGATTGTTGTGGCAGATGATAACAAGGACGCCGTTGATAGTTTGGCGATGATGCTGCGCGCACTCGGACATGAAGTCCGCACGGCAAAGGATGGACAGGAAGCGATCGAGGCGACGGCCACCTTCCGGCCCGATGTGGTGCTGCTCGATATCGGGATGCCAAAACTCAATGGCTATGAGGCCGCCCGCCGCATCCGAGAAGAGCCGTGGGGAAAACAGGTGACGCTGATTGCCCTGACCGGTTGGGGACAAGACGAATATCGGCAGAGATCGCGAGAGGCCGGTTTTGACCATCATCTGGTGAAACCGCCCGATTCCTCCGAGCTACTTGAGATTCTTTCGGCCGTATCGCGCGTCCACGATCGAAGTTGTCCAACCGCGTCCGAACCATGAATGCCGATCAGTGAGCAAAAAACCAAGGCAGCCCGCACCTTCGAGCTTTGCTCGCCGGCGTGACTGCCTTGGCCCCTTGGAGTTCACTTTCTTACCTGGCCGCGATAAAAACCGCTCGCGGCGAGGTGACGATATCGTTCTTCAAGCTGGTCAAGAACTGCTTGGCTTCCCGGTAGTCGTTGCCCGGCATCGTCTTCACCTCCGCCTGTAGCCTGGCAAGCATCTTGTCGACGGTGGCTTGTGCCTTGCGGCAGACCGTGGCATCCAGCCTGGTCTCGATCGCACCGGCCCTTTCCACGAACAGGGCCGCCAGGGTCTGGCGGGCGCCCTGATAACCCTCAGCTTTCAGAGCCACGGGCCAGTTGATCTTGCCAGTCGCGCTCACTTGCTGAGCGGTGCATCCTTGCCGAGCGCGCTTGGCTTCGTCGGCCGCGATCTTGGTGGCCGGGCCTACCTTGGGCAAATGGGCCTGGTGCCACTTTTCGTATTCCTCCTTGTTATTCCAGTACGACTCGATCCTGAGGTCCCGGTTTTGGATCGCGAGCCCCTTGGCCGACTCGTTGAAGCAGGCGGCTTCGGCCTGGTCGCGCAGCGATTCGCCGTAGCCCCGCATCCAATCGGCTTGGCCCCGCAACCATCCTTCACCAGCCGTGGAAGCATGGTGTTGCACGAGGATGTTGTCGCGACGGACCGACTTCGGACGCGGATATTGGGCACTCTGGCTGTCACTGTCTTGGGCGACGGCAAACTGGGCGACTCCGCAGGCGACGATCAACATCGTGAATAGTTGGCGTAGCATGGCTTCCCTCCTTCTTCGCGTGTCCGAATTCACTCAGAGTTGCCTTCCCCCGAAGGCCCTCCAACAAGTGAATGGCAGGCAGAGAGGAAAACCCGCCACCGCGCAGAAACTTTTTTAATCAGACGGGGGAAATCGCGGAAACGCGGGTCCGAAAGCCACTTAGGCATACCCGCGGGTCAACTTCGGGCGTCCGACGCGCCACCACTGGCACGAGTGAGCGCCCTGGGTTGTGACCGCTGCCAGCGATCCCACGCCAACTTGCCGCCGCCCAACACGAATGGCGCCATGGCCAGCCACCACAGCTGGAAAGAAGAGGCCTCTTCAAGCGCGGCCTCCTCGATGGGCTTTTTGGTCTCTACCTCGGTGCGTGCCAATGTGGGACGCGCGACCTGGGGCGGTGCTTCAGGCGTCTCGTCACCAGGCTCAACCCCTAACAGCCGGGCGTGATCGTCGTCGGCCAGAAAGCTCAACAGGGCGAACTCCTTCTCCAGCATGTTCGTCGCTTGTCGCGTGCCGCGCAAATCCAAGGGCGACGTGATGTCATCCACCTGCTGCTCGGAACGTGGTGCAAGCGGCGGACTGAAATTCAGAATCAATCCAGGCTGAATCGGAATGACGAGCGGGGTCGCAATCCCTGTTCCCAGCGGCACCTCGGGTTCTTGTGGCGGCGGAGGCTGGTGTTGGGATGTCAGCGGGGGCTGGCCCGGAAACAGGGGCGGTATCGGCGCTGGAAAAAACCCGTCATCATTGATGATCGTGCCCGTGCCGCCGCCGGGTTCTTGCGTCAGCGTTCCCTCTTGATCGTCCGTCATGACAAGAGAGAACGTTTCGTTTGGCTCGATGCCTGTATCGGCGCGCACCAGCACGGTGACCTTTTGAACGGTCGTGCCTGGGGCAAACGTCACGGTGCCTTGCTGCGCGACATAGTCCTGATCGGCGACGGTCGCGGTTCCGTCGTGCGTCTCGTAAGCGACGTCAATCGGCCGATCGCTCGCGGCATCCAACGTGAACGTGAACACAAAGCTTGTCAGGCCACTGTCACCTTCGTTTTGGCTGACATTGCTGATGGCAACGCTATGGGGAATGGCCGGCAACAGTTTGAACTTGTCGACCGGTTCATCCTGGCCCGGCTCACCGCCGATGCCGTCTTGGTCCTGATCGATCAAGTTCCCCGCCAAATCGGCAATGGCCAGCGGTCCTGCGATCGTGTAGTCACCAGGCGTGAAGGTTCGGTCGAACTTGAGCGTGTAGGTCGCGCCTGAGCCCGAGATCGAGCGGATGACTCGCGAGCGTGGGCCAGTCAAGCTGAACTGCTCAGCCAAGTCGGCAATCGCGAAATCGATCGGTTCGCTGAAGATCCATTCGCGCGACGAGATGGGAGCCACCAACTCTCGATCGATCGGAATCTGTGCTCCGGAGATCACCCACGCAGGATTCGTGTTGGGCTCACCATTACCCAAAATGCCATCGAGGTGATTTGGGCCTTCGTCGTGCGCGGTCGAACCCGCCGCTTCGTTGAAGCGCCACAAACCAACCAGTCCCGCCGCAGCGCCGTTGAGTTGGCCCTGCATATCCGTTGCTATCTCGGCGGCGGTCCGCACGTGGTCCCACAGGATTAGATCATCGATCGCGCCATCCGAGGTCTCTTCACCGCCGAATGGATTGAACCCCAAATACAGCGGCTCGCCCGAAGTGTCGGGGATATCAGCCGTGTACGGCTGCGAATACACCTGCTGTCCATTCAGGTAGAAGCGGATGATGCCTTCGGAACGGGCGTAGCTTACGGCGAGGTGCGTCCACTCATGCAGCGGCGGCACGATGCCCGTTTGTGCCGCGTCGCCGGTATTGAACTCGATGCCGGATTCGTCGTTAATCTGCACGGTCCAACCAAAGTCCGAATCGGCTTCATACTTGTTGATCACCGAATACCAGCCGTCGTCCCAGCCATCGATGCGGATCCAGGCTTCGATCGTAAATGAATCCTTAAGTTCGATTACATCGAAGGCCGGGCTGTCGGGAATCGCCACGAGGTCGTCCACTCCATCAAACTGGAGCGCCGTGCCTGCCCCATCAACGCCCAACAGCTTCGGCCCGCGCGTGTCGATGGTGAACGTGAGCGTCTGCACGATAGGGTCAAACTCCTCGGAATCGAGCACCGCGCGGATCGTGTACACCCCGTCGCGCAGCGGGACCGGCGGCTGAAACGCGGTGAGTGATCCAGCCAGCACTTCGACCGGCTGCGGCTGCACGCTGTCGGACCCCTCGACGTCGATGCTCAATAGCCCGGCCCTGGCTACCCCGACCAGAAAATGCGGCGCGGCGACATTGGTAAGATTGTCCGTATTTGAAACGCCTGAATCGTCTTCGTCAGCCAGATCGAGTGACAACAATCCATTTTCCTCGATCGTGCCAAATCCCGGCGACTCGTCGGCCGTGGCATTCGTGGCCGGTCCGAGCACGACCTTAAACGATTCGTCCAGCTCGAGCTCGTTGTCGGCATTCACCAGCACCGTGACCGGCTGCGACAGGGGCGCGCCGGGCAAGAACGTCAGCGTGCCGGTCGTGGCAACATAGTCACCACTGGCCGAGCTCGCAGTGCCGTCTTCCGTGTGATAAGGCACCGTGATCACGCGCCCACTCGGAGCATCGAGCGTCACATGAAACACGAACGGCATGACGTTCGAGGCGGGTTCGCGATGAGAAACAGAATCGATGGATGCATTTGGCAGCGGATCAGGATCATCGAGGATCGTCCCCAATCCGCCGTTCTGCTCCAGCGTCGCGCGAATCGCGCCCGTATTGTCGTCATAGAATCCCGGCGGGCTGGCTGCTTCCGATCCGAAGAATTCGCCATCGACGAACCCCAACAACAGCCGCGTCGCGCCCTGGGGCGCCACAAACCGCTGTAAGGCGCCGGCATCGGTCCAACCGTCGCCGATATAGAACACCTGGTTGAGTTCCGGCGCGAGCTGCTCAAACTGTGTGCCCAGCGAAGTCGACGTGGTGCCCACCGGGCGAAAGTCGAGCGAGTCAGGCATGTTGTTTTCCGATGGAGTCGTCTCGGACACAAACATGCCGGCCAAAAACATAAAGCGATCCGCACGGATCCCAGAAAGCCCTCCGAACGAGGAAATGTTCGTGCCGCGCGGGTTTTCGAATTGTTGCGTGGCGCCGTCTGCCGTGTTGATCTCCGGCCAGGCATCGCCGGCCTTCAGGGGCGTTTCGACCCGCAATGATGGAAAGCTGAGCGTGCCCGATCCACTTGGATCGATTGGGATTGAGATTGGTGCTGTCCCGCCTTGTCCCCCTGCGGAGCCGGCCTGATACAAGTTTGCCGTAGCCGCGATCGTTGGATCCGCGGCCGAGCCGAACGGGTCTTCCACGAGTAGCTGAAATTGCTCGTCGTTCTCACTTTTCAAATCACCCACAACGCCGACGGTGACTTGCTTCGTCAGATCGCCAGGCAGGAAGGTGACCTCGCCCGAAAGCTGCTGGTAGTCGTTGTCCAGCAACTGTGCCGTGCGATCGACGGTGGCGTAGCGCAACGTAAGCGGCGCCTCGGTCGCGTGCTCAAGCGAGATCGCAAACACGAACTCCGTCGTACCTGAATTACCCTCCAAGCGCTCGACATTGCTGACCGAGACGCGATTGCGCGCGGCCATCGGCTCGTCCACGATCGCCAGCCCGAAAAGGTCGTCGGACTCGCCCGTTTCCAGGTGAAGCAGCTCATCCCCCGACGCCAGATCAAACTTGGACAGATCACCCGAGTTCTTGTCGGCTGCCCAGAAGCTGGTTCCGTCTGGATCGAGATGCACGTCGAACCAGCTATCGACTTCGTCCGCGTCGTACGACTGCATGACCGCGCCGTTGGCGTCCAGCCGCTCGATGGTTTGGGTGTCCGCGACCAGGACTCCGCCGCTGGGCAGGATTTTAAAACCCTGCGCCTGCGAGCCGGCTAGCGCTTCGGTGTTGAAATCGCTGAGTTGTGTCTCGGTGCGCGTGTCGTAGCGAAGAATTCGATCGCCGCCGGAGGTGTAATAAAGCGTGTGTTGATCGGCGGCCAGGTCGATCCATCCAACTCCACCCGCTTCTACGATCACTTGAAATTGGCCAATCAAACCACCAGCCGGGTTGAACTCTCGAATGCGATTATCGAAAGGCTTGCCCGCGTTAACGGCCGGATCGCCGGGCGCGGCGGTGATCGCGCCAATGAACGCATTGCCGTCCTGGTCAAAGACGATCGACTGCGGCTCTCCTGAATAGCCATCCCCGAAACTGGCAACGAAGCTGCCGCCGCTATCGAATCGGCTCACGCTGGCGGCGAAGGGATTTGTCACGAACAAATTGTGCCCGTCGTCGAGCGCCATTCCGCGCGGCTGCTCATCCGCGCCCAGGCTACTATGCGAGTCGAACTGTTCGATAAACGAGCCATTCCCGTTGAGATGTTCGATCTCACCATCGCTGCGCGCAAGGAAAATGTCACCCGACTGAAACACTGCCAGTAACCAGCGCTCTTCCAGCGGCTCCAGGCCGAGGAAATCCGTCCGGGTGGCGGACGTTCGCGGTCGAGCACGCGAGGTGCCGCCGGCATATCGTGTGACTCGCCATGCCCCGCGACGGACCTGCTCATCGACAACGCGCGACCGCGGGCCGCCGTCCAGCCGGCCATGCACGCGCGCCAGTCGTGGTCTGGAATCAAGTCGCATCAGCAGTTATCAAAACCGTTTCCTGCGCGTTTACGAAGCGGGGCCAATCAATACAAAAGGCGCCCAGTGGTACGGCTCCTCCCATTGCCTCTTTTGACGAACGTGCCGGCGGGCTTGCTGCAACGCTTCGGCGTAGTTCGGCTGCTTGCCCTCGACGAGCGCACCCGCGATCGCGTCGGCAAAGCGGCTCATCAATTCGGCGGTCGATTCGTCCTGCACTTGCCACAAGCTCGAGACCACGCGCCGCGAGCCAGCGGACAGAAACGCCCGCGTCAGGCTCGAACCGGCTTCCAGCTTTCGCTGCGCCCCCACATTCGAAGCGCATGCGCTTAAGATCGTTAGCTCACAGCGGTTGAGGTCGAGCCCATAGACGTCCTGCAGGTACAGCTTGCCGTCATCGGGCACGCTCGCGTCGGGCGAGAGCACCAGGGCGCCGGCGAAAATCGTATCGTGTCGCTCATCCACAAGTCCGTGAACGGCGCAGTGCACAAAGCGTTTGCCTGCGACGTGCTGACGCAGGGACGATCGCGTTGCTTGTTCGTGGTAAAGCCGCTCCACGCCCCCGACTTTCTCAAACTGGCTGGCCCAATGCTCGCATTCCGCCTGCGACCAATCGAGCCTGGCGAGCTTCGCGCCATCGCCTGAATCTGACGCGACTGGATCGCCAACCGTAAGGAGTGACGGCGCGCCGGACGGCACCTCACTGCTGCGCTCGCATAGCGCCGACATCACCATGACCGAAGGCGCGTAACAGATCGGCGGGAAATCGGTATCATCGAGCAGATAGGCTGTCTCCGAAGTCGGCAGGGCCTCGAGCGGCAGACGATGCAAGGCGCCGTCGGCCACGACCGTAACCGACCGCGCATTCGCGCCTCGAATGATGGACCGCACTTCCTCTGGCAGCACGATCTGCGCGAAGCGCAGGGCCTGCGCGCTCGTGAACGGACGGCCCGCAGCAGCGGGCTGCGGCGTGCTTTCAGTTCCGCGCTCGTTTCGCCGCACGCCTCTGCGCGTTAAGTATCGCATCACGAGATCGCTGGAGCCGAGGCTGTCGAGCGGCCCCTCCGCGCACACCAGCTCGCTGGCCGCGTCGCGCGTCACTTGCAGATGAAAGCATGAAACCTGGCGCGAAGGCGCCACCACGAACAACTGGCTCGCACTCGGCCCGATGTGATACACCAGAAGCACGCTTGCGGCACCAAGCACGCGGTCGCGGGCTGGCGCCCAGTCGTCAATCGACAGCCCACGCCGCAGCAGATTCTGATAACTGGGGCTGAGCTGGCGAACCTTATTCGCCAGACGGTCGCAATCGCGCTGGGCGTCTATGAGCGGACGGACCCATTTGTCCTCATAACTACTCAACTGCGCGGGTGTCATCGGCGAATTCGAGCGCTGCCGAATTTCCTTGCGCAAAGCGTCATATTTTTCGACAGCGCGGTTCAGTGCGTCGAGCTCATGCTGGTGCGTTTCGGTCAACTCGGCGCGCAGCTCGTTGGACGGCACCTTCACCTGCTCGATGTACGTGCGATTTCGGCTTATCTGCGAGTAAGCGAGCGCGGACTCAAAGTCGCCAGCCTCGACAAACAGGGTCACCAGCAGCTCGTAAGCCTCGATGAACTGCGAAAAGAATTCGGCCCGCTCCGGATCCGCGCCCAAGCTGGCCGTGCGCGGCTGTTCGACCACGAGAACCGCGCTTTTGAGGTCCTCGATCGCTGCCTGCACCGCGCGCGCCTGCTCCGCCTCGCCGGTCTCGAGCTTGCGCGCTTGGCGGCGATAGATCTTTGCTCGCGAGAGTAGGGCCCGATAGTGGAGACCGGGAAAGGCTTGCAGCCGCTGGGCGAGCTGAATGGCGTTGCCCGCGCACTCTTCGGCTTGTTTCAACAAATCCCGCGATTGCGACTGGTCTTCGACGAGAAAATCGAACTCGAGCAGCTTTGCATCTGCCAGAAAAGCCTCGCTGCGCATTTGCATGGACGGCAATTGACCCTCGCGCGCGAGCGCGGCAACTTCCGTCCAGCATTCCTCCGCCTGAGCGCAGGCCGGCCGGGCAGCCGCAAGGTCTCGATCGGCCTGGGGACGAAAATGAGCCTGCGCCTGGCGGAAGGAAACGAGTCCGCGCACGTGCAGCACCTGGCAGCGTTCGCTAGTCGGCAGCTTGTCGAGACCACCGGACCGCTGGTCGATCTGGTCCAAGTAGCCGCGCGCCTTATCCAAATCTGCCGGCTGCAACCGGGCGGCGTTTTGGCTTTCGTACCGGGCTAAATACAAGCTGGCCAACATCGCCAGGCAGCCAAGATCGTCCAGTTGGCGGATGGCCGGATACTCGTCGTAAATGCCGAGCGCGGCCTGCGCATCTTCCACCGCCCCATCGAATCGGCTCTGCGTTTTGTAGACCGCGGCACGGCCGAGCAATGCCAAGGCGCGCAACCGCTGCAGCTCGGGCTCGTCGGCGGCGGCCTCATTCACGGCGGAGTCGTACTCGTGAATGGCTCCCTGGTATTCTCCCTGCGCCGATAGAACGTTCGCACGCGAAATTCGACAGCCGATGCGGGCGAACGGAGCCTTGGGCCAACCTTCGATCGCTGCTTCCGATTGCTGTAGATAAGTCAGTGCCAACTCATATTCACCCTGCTCGCGTGCAATCTCGGCGAGATTTTGCAGCGTTTCGTGCAGCTCACCGATGCCACGCGGCTCGAAGCGCTCCCAGAATTTGAGCGCGCGCCCAAGATGCTGTTTGGCTTCGTCGTAGCGAGCGCACTTGGCGGAACAGATGCCAAGCGCCGTCTCAGCGCGAAAGACCGCGGGGTCGAGCGGCATCAACGTTCGCTTGCGCACCTCAAGCAGATTTTCGGCTGTGTCGCGCGCTTGCTGCCATTGGCCTTGTCGCACGAGCAGGTCGTGCCAATGCTCAAGCGCGGATACACGCGCGGCGATCGAGTGCGCGCTCTTGTAAACCTGCTGCCACGCACGAGCTGACTCTTCGAGCAAGGCTCGGCGTTGCGCCGCTCGCTCGGCATTGTCTTGTGTCTTGTCACGCGGCTGCTGGTCTTGCAAAAGAGCGATCCGCTCGAGCAGTTGCGCTTCCGCCATACTGGCTTTTTCCGAATCGATTTCGTCAGCCAGCTCCTGAATGGCTGCTAGTTCGTCCGTGTCCGCCGCGGACATGCCGCGGAGTTCGACCAGCCGCAAGGTGGTTTCACCTCGCTCGCGTGCGTCTGTTTGTTTCGCTAACAAGGATTCAAGAGCCGCCATGGCCGGCTTCGTGCGACCGAGCGCAATCGAGGCTTGCACGCATGCGGCAGTCGTTCGCGCGCGCTGGTCGGCATCGAGATCCTCTGACTCCTTTCTGAGCCGCCCGGACGTCGCTTGTGCGACCTGTTCATAAAGCACCTTCGCCTCGGCCGCTGGAAGTTCAATAACGTCCGCCAGCCGAAGCTTTACCTCTGGCTCCCAATTCCACTCCTCCCTTCGTTTGCCGTGGGGGATGGCAAGTGCTCGTCGATACCACCTGGCCGCGGGCTCGCGCTGGCCAAGCATGGCATAAGCATCGGCCACGGACATGGCGACCTGCTGCTGCGCATCCGCCAATCGCGCGGCGCCGGAACCTGTCAGCCGAGTTGAGACTTCGAGATAGCGCTGGGCGTAAGCGGTTGCTTCCTTGAGCATGCCGGAGCGGCAACAAATCTTCGCGAGCAATTCCCACTCCGACAGCGGCTGACGGCTGCGAGAGGCTTTCTCCGACTGACGTGCCAGGCGATAAGCCGCCCCGAGATCGCCTTGCTCGAACTGTTCTTGCGATTGCGCCAGCAGCGAAGCCGGTTTGCCCGGTGTGTCCGCGGCATTCACGGCCGAAGCCGAGAGCGCCAAGCACACGGGCAACAGCAGGCGGACGGCTCTCATTCGCGACCTACCTCAGTCGAAATGGTAACCGCAGCAAAGGCAGTGAAGAACTTGCGCAGCTCCCGCTCCGGAGCCGAACTTAGCCGCCATCCTTCAACAGCCGAATCGCCCCGGCTTACTGCGCGCGGCCCTTCGTCCGGATAGAACAGTTCTTTCCAGGGTTGTTGCGGCGTCACATAGTTGCCCAGCGCAAACCGCACCCGGGCAATTTCGTCCAACTCTTGCGGCTGCAGGCGAACGCGACTCGCTCCCGCGAAAAACATGACGCGCGGCGACTCGGTTCCTAGCGCGAACGTGTGCGTGCGAAGCTCGGCCGATTTGTCAGGATTCGCCCCGTCCGCTGGCCACAAGAGCTTGGGCGTGCTGTTCTCATCGAACCGCCACACGTACCAGTACACCGCTTCGCGCCCGGTCTCACCCTTGGGCATCCGCGCGTCGAGCTCCAGTTGCGCGTCAGGGGGCAGCGGTATATCTGCGCCGGTCACTTGCTCGAAATGGCCTTCGACCACGCGGTCGAGAACAAGATCTGGCGCGGGCAGCGGCGCGGCGATTGGCTTGAACCACTGGCTTACGGCCCAGGCACCGACTGCCGCAATCGGAATTAGCGCGGCCGCCGCCAGCAGCGTCCGCCGCGTGGGCCGGCGGCGACTGCTGCGCACGAAGGCGCGAAGATCCTCTGCGAATTCTTGCGCCGTGTTGTAGCGATCAGCGGGGCGGAGCGCCCGAGCTTTCTGGCAGATGCGGTCGAGCTCGGCTGGAAGATCGGGATCGAGCTGCCGTAGCGGGCGCGGCTCGCAGGTCGTCACCTCGGCCAATAGCGATTGCCTCGACTTGCCTCGATACGGCAGCTTGCCCGACAGCAGCTCGAACAGAACCAACCCCAGGCTGAAGACGTCTGAACGCGCATCCAGCAGGTGGCCTTCGCCGCGGGCTTGCTCGGGGCTCATGTACGCCAGCGTGCCTACGAACGCCGGCCCGCTGCCGACGGCGGCGTCTTCAAGAGCCAGGCCAAAGTCGGCCAGCAGCGGATTTTGCCGGCTGTCGAACAGAATATTCGCCGGCTTGATGTCGCGATGCACGAGGCCGCGCTGATGCGAGTGGTGCAGCGCTTCGGCGACGTCGGCGATGAGCCTGGCCGATTGCTCGTAGCCGGGCCGAACGCTTCGAATCACTTGCTCCAGGCTGCCCCCAGTCATCAGCTTCGATACCGTGTAGCACGGAGCTTCGCCGCAACCGGCCACCTCATAAATCGGCACCACGCCCGGATGGTCCAGAGCGGCGATATTGCGGGCTTCGTTTAGATAATGAGTAATGCCACCCAGCGCGTTGATACATTCAGGGCGAGGCACCTTGAGAGCAACCTCGCGGTCCAGTTCGCTATCCCGTGCGCGATAGACAATGCCGAACCCGCCGGAGCCGAGAACGTCCAGAACATGAAAGCGGCCGATCGTGGCCGGGCGCGAAATTTTTTCTGCTTGCGGGCCCGAGCTGGCCTTCGCGACTGGCGGCGGGACGGGAGTCACCGCAAACGTCTGAGTGCGACCGCACAACGACGACGCGGCCTCGCGCTCGATCTCGCGTTCAACTCGCGCGAGCTCGACTTCCAACGCCTTCGCCTGCTCTGGAAAGCGACTTAAGAATTCCGATATTTGAGGATGATCGCCCCACAACGTACGCACGCGGAACTCGTGCACGACGAGGTCGAGCGGGACCAGGCCGCCCGAGTGCAATAGCGCGAATCGCCGAACATAATCTTCGACGTGCGGCTTCGCTGGCAGCGTCTTTGTGGAGGAATGGCCCACCTTCGTGTCTGTGCGAGAGGCACTCGCGCGCCAGCGCCGCTCCAGATCGATCGCGACCAGCTCGACAAGGGCCAACTGCTGAAACGCTCGCAGGCCCTGGCTGCTACCGAACGCACCATTTAGAAACTGCTCGATATCCGGAGGATTGCCGATGCGCCAGGCGCTTTCGAACCGCTCGAATTCGGCTTCGAGCGCGGCCGAATCGAGGGCCGAGAGAGCCACGTTGTTGGCAAAAGTGCTCACGGCGCGGGCCGCAGCCGGGGTGGCGCTTTCTTTGGACAAAGGGAATTGATTATGATGCACCCTCACCCCACTTTCTAGTGGCTCGCTCCTTTTGATCGGGACCCAACCGTGCTCCCGGGTACTCTCTGAACGAGAAGTTGGGTTGCGGAACATGGGACCAGCCCTCGGCGTGTAGTTACATGGGTCAAGAAACGAGTCCGCTACCCCTACATGGCAACAGCCGCCGACAACCCGCCAGGTGACCTCGAGATAGATCCCAGCCGGACAGGCAACGTCCGTTAGCTTGCCCGCCAACCGTTTCCACTGAGAATGACCCTGTTCGAACCCAGTGCCGCCCGGGAAGCCGTATGTCCTCTGACGATGTCATGCAAGAAATTGAGCGGCTTCGGGCGGGCGATCCGCTGGCGGCCCAGTCGCTGTGGGAGCGCTATTTCGAAAAACTGGCGTCGCTTGCCCGCGGCAAGTTGGTTTCGATACCACGCCGGGCGGCCGACGAAGAGGACGTCGCGCTTAGCGCGCTGGAGAGCTTCTATCGGGGAGTCGCGAACGACCGCTTCCCCAGGCTCGACGACCGCTTCGACCTTTGGAAGGTGTTGGTCACGATCACGACGCGCAAAGCCACGGCGCAAAGGCGACGGCACTTCGCGGACAAGCGGGGCGGGGGAGGGGTCCGAGGCGAATCCGTCTTCGCAGGCGCGGCCGGTGACTCGCAGCCGCGCGCCGGCATCGACGCCATGGCTCACGATGAACCCACGCCCGAGCTGGCCGCGATGCTGGCGGAGGATTGTGCCGGCCTTCTGGCCAGGCTCGACGAGCGGCAGCGCCCAATCGCACTACTTAAGATGGAAAACTACACGAATCAAGAGATTGCCGAGCAGTTAGACATCGCGCTACGGACCGTCGAACGCCGGCTGGAGCAAATCCGTGAGCTGTGGTCGACGTCGCAGTAGCGCGCCAACGCGGCCCGGCCGGTGAATGGTCGATCTGAAACCCAGGAGCACCCATGTCCTTCCATTTGTTCACAGGGACGGAAACCTATTTGGTTACTCCCGAGCTTCGTGACGCCGTGAATGTCGCCTGCGCGCTGGAAAAACCACTGTTAATTCGTGGGGAGCCGGGTACAGGCAAAACCGTGCTCGCCGAGGCCATCGCCGAGAATCTCGGCAAGTCGCTTTTGACATGGAACATCAAATCAACCACGAAAGCGCAAGATGGGCTGTACATCTATGACACCGTGCAGCGGCTCAACGATGCACGCTTTGGCGATCGCGATGTCGGCGACATTCGCCAATACATCAAGTTCGGCCCGCTGGGGGCTGCGCTGCGCGCGCAAGAGCGCGTGGTTTTGTTGATCGACGAGATCGACAAAGCGGACATGGAATTTCCCAACGACCTGCTGCACGAGCTCGATCGCATGAGCTTCACCGTGCTGGAGACAGGCGATCATGTCATCGCCGAGCATCGACCGATCGTGGTCATCACTTCCAACAATGAGAAGGAGCTGCCCGACGCCTTTCTGCGCCGCTGCGTATTCCACTACATCGAATTCCCTGACAAGGAAACCATGGATGGCATCGTGCGGGTTCACCATCCCGATGTCGAAGACGAGCTGGTGCGCGAGGTTTTGCTGCGCTTTTACTGGTTGCGCGATATTGCCGAGATTCGTAAGCGTCCGTCCACCAGCGAGCTGATCGACTGGATCGCGGCGCTGCGCCGTGGCGGCATCACGGCCGAAACGATCGCAAAAGAGCTGCCGTTTTTGGGCGTTTTGATCAAAAGAGAGAGCGACATCGAGGCGGTGTTGGCGAATCGTCGATTCGGTCGCGTGAGCTAGCGCTCGCTTGAATCCATTTCCCTTGAGTCCTCGATGTTTGCGTAACTGGCCGTGTGATCGGGCTGCCATGTTTATCGACTTCTTCTACCATCTGCGCGACTTTGGCCTGAAGGTTTCGACCACCGAGTGGCTGTCGCTCATGCAGGCGCTTGGTCGAGGCCACGCAAGAGCCAACCTCAACACGTTCTACCATCTGGCCCGTTGTCTGCTGGTTAAACGCGAATCGGATTACGACACGTATGACCGCGCGTTTGCCTCTTTCTTTGAAGGCATCGAGGCCATGCCGGACCTCAGTCAGGAGTTGCTCAAGTGGCTCGAGAACCCAATCCTCCCTGAGATCAGCGATGAAGATCGGGAGAAAATGCGGGCCTTCGATCTGGACGAGCTTGCCGCGCGCTTGCGTGAGCTTCTCGAAAAACAAAAGGAGCGCCACGACGGCGGCAACCGCTGGATTGGAACCGGCGGCACGTCGCCCTTCGGCCACGGCGGGGAACATCCCACCGGCATCCGCATCGGAGGCGCCGGCGGCGGACGGTCCGCGGTTCAAGTCGCCGGTTCCAGGCGGTTTCGAAACTTGCGTTCCGATCGTATTCTCGACACGCGGCAAATCGGCGTTGCGCTGCGTCGATTGAAGCGTCTGGATAAAGACGAAGGCCCCGAGGAATTGGATTTAGACGACACGATCGACCACAGTGCCCGCAATGGCGGTGAGATCGAGCTCGTGTTTGGGCCACCGAGGCGAAATCGCATCAAGCTGATGCTGCTGATGGACGTGGGCGGTTCGATGGAGCCGTACACGGAGTTGTGCGAACGGCTGTTCAGCGCCGCGCATGCCGCTAACCACTTCAAGCAGTTCGAGCACCGCTTTTTCCACAACTGCGTCTACAACCGGCTTTACACCGACATGCAGCAGTTGAAGGGACATGCGACCGGCGAGGTGCTCAAAAAGCTGGATCACACGTGGTCGATCGTCTTCGTCGGTGACGCCTGGATGGCCCCCAGCGAACTGACCCATGCGAATGGCGCAATTGGGTTCGGCCATCGCAATGCGACCACCGGCCTGGAGTGGCTCGAGCGCATTCGGCAGCGCGTGCCAAACTCGGTGTGGCTCAACCCCGAACCGCGTCGCCGCTGGAATGAACCAACCATCCGCCTGATTCGCCGCGTCTTCCCGATGTACGAGTTGACCATCGACGGTCTTACCGAGGCCGTCGACGTGTTGCGCGGGACACGGCCCAATCGACCCTCGGCGGCTCACATCGGCGGCGTTCGCGGGTACTGAGACGCGGTTCACCAGCCCGCTGCATGCCGGCCTGCAAGCGGATCACCGGCGCCTTCGAGTCGGTTGTCGTCTCGGTCGATCACGATCGCACTTGGAGCCCACAGGGGAGGTCCAGCTCGTTGGACCTTGTGGCCCCGTTGCTCCAAGTCGCTGACGAGGTCTTCGCCGGCGGTTTTGTAGATCAACAGGCTACCCAACTCGGGCTTCGCCTGTCGAAAGGAGCCGACATGATGATTCGTGCCAAATCGCAGCGCCGTCACCGATTGGGCGGGGGCCAAAGAGAAATCAATGTGACTGACGAGCAGTTGCAGCGTGGCCTGGTCTTGGCCGTCTCCTCCGGCAACACTGATTGCCAGGCTTGGCCGGCCCGCCTTCGTCACGATCGTCGGAGTGAGCGTAATGCGCGGCCGTTTGCCGGGCTCGATCACATTTGGATGGTTTGGCCACAGGTTAAAACTTTGCAACCGCGTTCCCAGCCAGACTCCGGTCTTGCCGGCCAACACGCCGCTCCAACCGCTGGGGGTCGCCGCCAAAACGTTGCCTGCCGCATCCGCAGCCAGGCACGTGGTCGTGTCTCGCGCCGCGCTGCCTAAGCCGCTGCGCGTTTCGGCTTCGCCCAACACGGCCACGGCTCGCCGCGGATCTCCAGGCCGCTGAACCAACGACGCCTTTTGGGCATCGATGAGCGGCCGTCGAAGTTCCGCGTAGGATGGCGATAAGAGCTGCTCGAGCGGCACCTCGACAAAAAGTGGATCGCCGTAGTACACGTCGCGGTCGGCCAGAGCTAACTTCATGGCCTCGATCGTCACATGGATGGTTTGTGGCTGATTGTGTCCCGACGCCTTGAGATCG
>DATJEN010000055.1:0-3761 GCA_035496575.1 Pirellulales bacterium | reverse complement strand
CCCCGCGATGCCAGGTAGGTGGCAAGCGCGTGCTTGTCCGAAGTCAGCGCCACCGATTCCAGGCTTGGACCAAGCAACCGGCCGCCGGCTTTGACGACGCATTCGCACCGCGCGAGCAAATGGGCGTCGAACTCCGGCGCGACGATCAACGTCCAATCGGCCTGGCCGGCGAGCGATGCGAGCAATTGCTGCTCCACCCGAGCACTCTCAACCGCACGCAACCGGACGCCTGGCGGAAACGACAACTCCGGCTGGCGAACATCGATCAGGACGTCGAGCGCGTGGCCGGCGCGCGCGAAATCTTGAGCGAGCGCGGTGAGCATGGCCCGGCCTTCGGCCAGCAGAGAATGGGGCGCGGGGCCAGCAAGCGAGTAGCATCCGCCGCCGGTTACAAACTCATAGAGCAGAATGCGCGTCACAGGCGAGCGCCACAAATGAGCGCCGATTGGGTGACGTTAAAAGATACCCAACTGGTCGCGGGCATCTTCGGTCATGCGGTCGGGTGTCCAGGGGGGAACCATCACGACTTTGACGTCGACCTCGCCGACGCCCTCCAGAGCGCCCACCGCTGTCTTGGACTGCGCCACCAATTGTGGCCCAGCCGGGCAGGCGGGGCTGGTCATAGTCATTTCGATCTTCACGTTCGTCTTTTCGCCGGCCTCTTGCAGGTCGACCAGGTAAATCAAACCCAGGTCGACCACGTTCACGAAGAGCTCCGGATCGACGACCTGTTTCAACGCTTCGCGGATTGAGTCTTCAGAGATTGCCATCGCGACCGTCCCTTTAATCTCGCAGGCGAACGAGAACGTCGTCCCCCTGCACTTTTACTTCATGTGCCACCGTGCCGCGGGTGGCCGGCATGGTCAGCGCCCGGCCGTCGCGCACGTCAAACTTCGCCCCGTGTCGTGGGCAGGCGATCGTGAACCCGTCGAGCTGGCCTTCCCCCAGCGGCCCGCCATCGTGCGTGCACACGTCGTCAATTGCATAATACCGCCCGGCCACGTGAACGAGCACCACCAGCCGGTCATCGACTTCCACCAGCATGCGGCCGGGATCGGGCACGTCAGAGGTTTTAGCCACCGCGGTGAAGTCGGACATAAGCTGTTGGTCGCCGCCGCTAGCGGTTATCAGTCGTATTCTCGAATGCGCCGGCCGATGGCCTGGCCCAATGCCTCGCGCACGCTGTCGATGGTGATGCGGTCGAACACTTGCTGGAAGAAGCCGGCCACCACCATCCGCACCGCTTCTTTGCGCGTCAGGCCGCGGCAGCGGGCGTAAAAAATCTGTTCGTCGTCGACGCGACCGGTGGTCGAACCATGCGTGCAGCGCACGTCGTCGGCCAAAATCTCCAGTCCGGGAATCGAGTCGCTGCGGGCGTGATCCGAAAGCATCAGGTTGTCATTGCGCTGGTAGCCGTCGGTCTTTTGGGCGGCGGGATCGACTTTGATCATGCCGCGCCACACGGTGCGCGATACATCCTGCAGGGCTGTCTTATAAAGCAGGTCGCTGCGCGTGTGCGGCGCGCGATGATGCTGCAGGGTGTGGTAGGACAAGTGCTGCTTGCCCTCGGTAAACATCACTCCATTCACCTGGGCGGCGGCACCCGCGCCGACGAGCGCGACATGCTGATTGACTTTGGCCAATCGGGCCCCCAGCGCGGCAATGGTCCACTGCAGCGCGCCATCCGCGTCCACCAGGGCCTTTTGATGCGCGAAGTGCCATACGCCGTTCGACCAGTTTTGAAAGTTCACATAGCGCAGGCGCGACCCGCGGCCGACGAGCAGTTCGACCGCGCCGCAGTGCAAGCCGGTGGCTGTTTCGTGGGAGCTAGCCGTCTCAGCCAGCAAAGTGGCCTCAGCGCCATCCTCCAAAATCACCAAGGCATGGCCGAAATCGCTCGCGCCAGGGGTTAGCGCCGAGAGCATGTGCAAGGGTTCGTTGACGACCACCCCGCGCGGAACATAGAGCAGCGTTCCGCCCGACCATGCCGCGGCGTGCAGGGCGGCGAACTTATCGTATTGGGTGTCGAACGCGCGGAATAAATGCTTGCGCACCAGATCGCCGTGTTCGGCCACGAGTTCGTCGAGGCTGCCGAACAAAACGCCCTTGGCTCGCAAGCGCTCATCGATTCGTGCCGATTGCGGTCGGCTGTCGACGGCCAGCACCTGTCCGCCCAGTTGGACCCCCGCGGTCAAAAGCGCTTCGGCGGCACCGTCGGAGACGGCGGCGCCATCGCCAGGGAAACCGAATTGATTCCAGCGAAACAAGCGGATATCGGTCCGCATCCATTCTTCGTCGCGCTGGCTGGGGGCGGGCAGCCGCTCGAAGTCGGCCCACGCCGCGGCGCGCAAATCGCGCAGCCAGCCCGGCTCCGCGCGCGATTCGAGGAATGCCTCGAAGGCTTCTCGCGTGAATCCTTGAGTCGTGATTGCTTCTGCCATGAACCTTTAGATCTTTGCGGGCCGCGAAGAACCCGGCGGAATCAGCCACGTTGTGCCGCGGGCTATACGATCGGGCCGCTTATCCGACCGAGCCTTCCATTTGCAGCTCGATCAGGCGATTCATCTCAACGGCATATTCCATCGGCAGCTCACGAATCAAAGGCTCGATGAACCCGTTGACGATCATCGTGCTGGCTTCGGCTTCCGACAGGCCGCGGCTGGTCAAATAGAACAGTTGTTCTTCGCCGATGCGCGAAACGCTGGCCTCGTGCCCGACGTTGACGTCCTGCTCATCGATTTCGATGTAGGGGTACGTGTCGCTACGGCTGGCCGAATCGAGGATCAGCGCGTCGCAAACGACGCTCGACTTCGATTTGTGGGCGCCATTTTCAATCTTCACCAGTCCGCGATAGCTCGAGCGTCCGCCGTTTTTCGAGATGGACTTGGAGATGATGCGGCTCGAGGTGTGTGGGGCACAGTGAACGACTTTCGCGCCGGCATCCTGGTGCTGGCCGGCGGACGAAAAAGCGATGGACAGAATCTCACCGCGTGCGCCCGGCTCCATCATGTACACGGCCGGATACTTCATCGTGAGCCGGCTGCCCAGGTTGCCGTCGATCCACTCCATGAGCGCGCCCTCATAGGCCAACGCGCGCTTGGTCACCAGGTTGTAGATGTTATTGGCCCAATTCTGGATCGTGGTGTAGCGGCAGCGTGCGTGCTTTTTCACGACGATCTCGACCACGGCCGAGTGCAAGCTCTCGGTGCTGTACATGGGGGCCGTGCAGCCTTCGACATAGTGAACCTCGGCGCCTTCGTCGACGATGATCAGCGTGCGCTCGAACTGGCCCATGTTCTCCGCGTTGATGCGGAAATAGGCCTGCAGCGGGAACTCGATCTTCACGCCCTTGGGCACGTAGATGAAAGAGCCGCCGGACCACACGGCCGAATTTAGGGCCGCGAATTTGTTGTCGCTGGGCGGGATGATCGTCGAGAAGTACTCTCGCACCAGGTCGGGGTGCTCGCGCACCGCCGTATCAGTGTCGGTGAAGATCACGCCCTGCCGGCCGAGATCTTCCTGCAGCGAGCCGTAAACCACCTCGCTCTCGAACTGGGCCTTCACGCCCGCCAGATATTTCTTCTCGGCTTCGGGAATGCCCAGGCGGTCAAAGGTCTTCTTGATTTCCTCCGGCACGTCGTCCCACGTTTTGCCCTGGTGATCGGCCGGCTTGAGATAGTAGTAGATGTCCTGGAAGTTGATTCCGATATTGCCGCCCCACCGCGGCATGGGCTTGGAGTTGAAGATCTCCAAGCTCTTCA
>DATJEN010000054.1:0-34253 GCA_035496575.1 Pirellulales bacterium | reverse complement strand
AACTCGCCGGCAATCCGCGGCATGGCCAGTTTAATGAGACGATCGACCTGGTGCTCGTCGAGCTCCGGAACCACGACGGCCTCGGGCCAGGACAGGCCGGCTTCGACAAAGGCCTGGCCGGCGATGGCGGCCGTCTCAAGCTGCCGCACGCGCGGGCCAGAATAAACCTGGTCGAAGCGCGCCCCGCGCTTGAGCCAATACTCGCTCAGCAGGCGTGCCTGCTGTTCGCCGACTGGCGAGAGCTGGTCGTAGTTATCAGAGAAGAAAGAGGCTTGGCCATGCCGCACCAGTGCCAACGTGCTCATAGGTCGCGCTATTGCCTTTCGCTACATGCGGACCTGGCCGGCGGAGGCCTGGATTTCAGCTTGAATGCGGCGCATGCCGCGAATCCAGCGATCGTGGTCGGTGGCTCGCCTGACGACATACTCGGCCATCACGGGATGCGGCAGAATCAAAAACCGCTCGGCCGCAAGCCCCTCGATCACCGAGTCGGCCACTTGTTGGGGCGTGATCGCTTCGCGCCGCAAGAATTCTGTCGCCGGCCCCACGTTAGGGCCCATCAGCATGTCCGTGGTCACGCCCTGCGGACAGAGGCAAGAAACCTTGATGGCAGGGCCATAGGTAATCGCCAGCCATTCGGCAAGCGCGACCGCAGCGTGTTTGGTCACCGCATAGGGCGCCGAACCGATCGACGTCAGCAGGCCGGCGGCCGACGCGGTTTGCAGCAAATAGCCTTGCCCGCGCTCGACCATGGCGGGCAAGACCGCGCGGGCCGCATAC
Source organism: Pirellulales bacterium (assembly GCA_035496575.1). GTDB lineage: Bacteria > Planctomycetota > Planctomycetia > Pirellulales > PALSA-1355 > PALSA-1355. Next base: position 33,473 of record DATJEN010000054.1, on the reverse strand, counting down.
ACGTGGGCCATCAGATTGACTTCCCAGATCCGCTGCCAATCGCGGTCCGGGGCGTCAGGTCCGCCACCAGTGGCAATGCCGGCATTCGAGCAGAAGAGATCGACCGGTCCAAACCGCTCGGTGGCGGCGGCAACCAGCCGCTGAATGTCCTTCTCCGCCGAGACATCGACCTGCACGGCCAGTCCATTGACGCGAGTCGCGACCTCGCGGGCAGCTTCGATATCAAGATCGGCCACCACGATGCCACGCGCGCCCTCGGCCGCGAAGCGTTCGCACAGCGCGCGGCCAATGCCGTGTGCCCCGCCGGTGACGATTGCATGTTGGCCTTTGAGCTGCATGATGCGACCTGGGACGCGAGCGCGAGTCTAACCGTGTTTCCTGAGTTCCAATTTTGCGATCGATTCGCGATGCACTTCGTCCGGACCATCCGCCAACCGCAGCGTGCGGGCGCTGGCCCAGGCTTCTGCCAGCGGGAAGTCGCCGCTGACACCGCCGCCACCGTGGGCCTGGATGGCGCGGTCGAGCACGCGCAGGGCCATGCTTGGCGCGACCACCTTGATCATGGCGATCTCGGCCCGCGCCGCCTTGTTGCCGGCGGTGTCCATCATTGCCGCGGCCTTGAGCGTCAGCAGGCGGGCTTGCTCGATTTCAATGCGCGAATCCGCGATGTCGGCGCGGATCGTGCCTTGATCGGCGATGGGCTTGCCAAAAGCCACGCGCTCTTTGACGCGCTTGCACATCAGCTCGACGGCCCGTTCGGCCACGCCGATCAATCGCATGCAGTGGTGGATGCGTCCGGGACCGAGGCGGCCCTGCGCAATTTCGAATCCGCGCCCCTCGCCCAACAGCAGGTTTGAAGCAGGCACGCGCACGTTCTCGTAGGTCACCTCGGCGTGGCCGTGCGGCGCGTGGTCGTAACCAAACACGGTGAGCATCCGCTTGACTTTCACCCCCGGCGTCTCCAGCGGCACCAGGATCATGGACTGTTGTCGGTGGGTCTCGGCTTTGGGGTCGGTCTTGCCCATGAAAATGATGATCTTGCAGCGCGGATCGCCGGCGCCGGAGCTCCACCATTTGCGGCCATTGATCACATAGTGGTCGCCATCGCGCGCGATGCTCGACTGGATGTTCGTAGCGTCCGAGGAGGCCACGTCAGGCTCGGTCATCGCGAAGCAGGAGCGAATCTCGCCCGCCAAGAGCGGCTTCAGCCAGCGCTCTTTCTGCTCCGGCGTGCCATATTGGGCCAAGACTTCCATGTTGCCTGTGTCGGGCGCGGAGCAGTTGAACACCTCGGGCGCCATGGGCGAGCGCCCCATGATCTCGCACAGCGGCGCGTATTCCAGGTTCGTAAGCCCCGCGCCGAATTCCCGGTCGGGCAAAAACAGGTTCCACAATCCCGCGCGGCGAGCTTTCGCCTTGAGCTCCTCGACGATCGCCGACGGCTCCCAGCGATTCCCGCTGCCAATCTCTTCATGCCAGCGGCGCTCGTTCGAGTAGACGTGCTCGTCCATGAATGCCGTCAGCCTGGCCTGCAACTCTTTGACTTTCGCGGTATGTTCGAATTGCATGGCAGGTCCTTTCGCGGCGGAGGAGAACGCTTTCGCGGGCGCGACCGTTCTTGTGTGCGTGCCGCGAGCGGAGTACAGTCTACCGAACGGACGGTAGGTCCGCCAATCGTCCCGCGGAACGACGCTCTTTCAAGAAAAACGCACGAGCACATTCTCCTATGACCGCCCAAGCCCAAGCCGCCATCTTGTCGGACGTCGAGGCCTATTGCCAGGAGTTGCGGCCCATCGAAGAACTGTGCTACCTGGAGCACCGCTACAACGAAGAAACCGTCGCGCTGGCCAAGAAACACAACATTCTGGGCATGCCCGTCCCGGTCGAGCTGGGCGGGCGCGGGGCGGATGCGATTACCTATGCCCGGGCGCTGGCGCGCATCGGCCGCGAAGGGACCGGCGTGCGCACCTTTTTTTCGGGGCAGACTTCGATCGGGCAATATCCGATTTTGCGGTATGGGAACGCCGATCAACACGCGCGCTATCTGCCGGCTTCATGCCGCGGCGAAAAGATCCTGGCGTTCGGGCTGACCGAGCCGGACGCGGGCTCCAATCCGCTTGAGATGACAAGCACGTATCGCCGCGATGGCAAGCGGTATTTGCTCAATGGCGTCAAGTATTTGATTTCGAATGGTAGTATTGCCGACGCGGTCGTGTGTTTTGCCTATCCCGAGGACAAGACCGGCAAGGAGCGGCGGATGAGCGCCTTTATCGTCGACACCGCCGGCGCGACGTTCGAGGCCGAAGACCTGCACGCCAAGCCTGGCATGTTCACCGCCAATACGGGCATGTTCCAGATGAGCGATCATCCGGTGCCGCTCGAGAATCTGCTCAGTGAAGAAGGCAATGGATTTCGGGTCGCGATGGGGGCGCTGGTTTCCGGCCGGCTGAGCGTGGCGGCAGGGTGCTTGGGAGTCATCGAAGATTGTCTGACGGAGACGCTCAATTATGCGCGCACTCGCGTGCAGCACGGCAAGCTGATCGGCAAGCACCAGCTCGTGCAGGAACACATCGCGAACATCGAGATGGATCGCGCGGCGAGCGACGCGCTGATTGAGCGCGCGGCGCTAGCCAAGGCGGCCAGCGATCGATCGCCTGGGGACGCCAGGCTGGCGGCCGAAGCCGATACGCGCGTGGCGCAAGCCAAATTCTTCGCCTCGAACGCGGCTTGGGACGCCGCCGACCGAGCCGTGCAGGTGTACGGCGGGCGCGGCTGGTCCGAGCTTTATCGCGTCGGACGGCACTTGCAGGACGTGCGCGTGTGCCGCATCTATGAAGGCACCGACGAGATCATGAAGCTCAAAATCGCGTCGGCCCTGCTGGGCAAGGAATTCGCCGCGTTCGCCTGAGCCGTCGGGTGAGTAGGAGCCGATCGGCAACGAGGCTAATCGTTAGCCGCGACGCCGTCCTCATCGGGCGTGGTCGCGTCGAAATAACCGATCATCATCTCGTCCCAGGTCTGATCTCCCCAGGTGACGACACGATTCGGATTGGGATTGGCGATGTTCTCGGGCGAGTTGTCGTAGTGGGCGACGCAATGCATCTCCGCCCCCTTCGGAATCAGGCGGGGCTTTTCTAGCACGTACGTAGATTGCCAGGCGAAGTCGTAGCGCGGCACGTCGAGCAACACTTCGCTCTGCCCGCCGGGCATTCGCAGCTCGTAGCGAAATGCCTTGCCGCGCAAGTGCATGTGCGGGAATAGCGCAAGCAACACGGTGTCGCGATCGAACTTGTGCCAGGCCTCGGCGCGGTAGTCGTTCCTTTGTGGTGGAATCATCAGAAAGTGATTCTCCACCGCGATGGTCGCGACTTCTTTTCGCACCCGCGCGGGATCCGCGAACATCAAACCCACGCTGCTCCGGTCCGACTGCTTTCGGCCATTGGGCGTGTAGTGCATCTGAAACACGAGCTTCGAGCCGGCCGGAATGAGCTTCGCCATTCCGTCGGCCAGCAACAGCGGCGCGGCGCCCGGGGCCGTGGCCGTCAGCCACTCGGAGGGTCCTACCTCGGTGCGGCGCTTCGTCCGGCCGCGGGGCGGCCTAATTCCCGCGATGATATGGTGCACCACCGCCGGATTGCCCGGCCGGCACTGCGCGCCTTGCACCCATTTGTCCTCGGTAAAGCCCGGGTCGACCGTGAAGTATTGATAGTTCACGGTGCCTTCCGCCGGCACGTCGTAGGCGACGGGCATGAAGACTTCCAAATCGAGGCGTGGCAGCCGCCATCCATCGGCGAATTGCGGCGTCGGCGGCAGTTGCTTCGGGTCGCCCTCAGGCGCGCCCGCCTCGACCCAATCGTTGATCAGCTTGCGGTCCGCATCGCTCAGCCGGCGATCGTTCGCAAAATGTCCATATTCGGGATTGGCGTGCCAGGGAGGCATGCTGCCGGCATTGACGACCTCCGCAATCGTTTCCGCCCAACCCACCACTTCCGCGTAATTCGTCAGAGGAAACGGAGCGATCTCACCCGTGCGATGGCACTCGACGCAGCGGCGATTGAAGACCGCTGCCACTTGTTCCGAGTAGGTGACCGCCGCGTTCGAGCGCGGTTTTTGAACTCGACCGATGCGGCAACCCTGCGCGTCAGTAACCGGCTGGGTGACCTCGCGTCCGGCGAGCACTTCGGCGATGGCCTCGATCAAATCTTCGCGCGTCGCCTTGCTCCGTTGTCGCCCCACGACAAACTGATCGTCGATTCGGCCTCGATAGCGGACGCGGCGCTCTTGATCGAGCACGAACACCTCGGGCGTGCGCTCGGCGCCGACCTGGTCAGCCACGACATTGCCGGTGTCTTTGAGCAACGGAAAGTTGATCTCGTGCGTTTTGGCAAACTCCGCCAGCCTGGTGAACGAATCTTGCTGATTGGAGGCGATGCCCAAGAGCGCGACACCTTGCTTTGAAAACCGCTCCTCTAACTGGCCTAAGCGGGGAGCATATTGTCCGGCCAGCGGGCATTGCGTTCCCAAAAACGCGAGCACGATGACTGGGCGATCCTTGAAGTCGGCCAGCGAATAATCCTTGCCGCGCACGTCGCGCAGGGTGAAGTCGGCCACGATTCGGCCTTCGCTCTCCACGGCCTTCGCGGCCGCCGACGGCTCGGCCGCGACCGCTACCAAAGAAAAAGCCACCGCCGCTGCGCAGATCACGAACTTCAGCATTCACTTTCTCCCGTGTACGGCAGCCCGTTTTGGCCCGAATCCGTTCGAAACAGCCTAAAACTCCGGCAGCTTGCGAGCCGCCCAGCGGGCCGTCAGAATACGAAATCCCACCATACTTGAGAATTCGCTGCAATAGGAGAGAAATTGATGGTCCGCACCTTTTGTCTGGCAACCCTGGTAGTAACGGCCCTCTCCGGCAACGTTTCCTGGGCGGCCGAGGCGTTTACCGACCCTGTCAAGGCCGGGCCCGATTTCGCCGTGCAGGGCGAATATAAGGGGGACCTCAAGGTCGAGGATCAGTCCGTTCCTTTCGGGGCGCAAGTGATCGCGCTGGGGGATGGCAAATTTCGCGGCGTTTTCTTCTTCGGCGGTCTGCCTGGTGAAGGCTGGAAGCGGGGTGATCGCGAGCTCACGGTGGACAGCAAGACGGAAGACGGCAAGGTAACTTTCTCCGGTGAAAACGGCAGCGCCAAGATCTCCGACGGCAAGATGACCGTGCAGACGGCGGACGGCGCGGAGCTCGGCACGCTGCAAAAAGTCGAGCGCAAAAGCCCGACGCTGGGCGCGAAACCACCAGCCGGCGCGAAGGTGCTGTTCGATGGCTCGGATGCGAGCCAATGGGTGGGCGGCAAGATCGTGGAGGGCAACTTGCTATTGGCTGGCACGCGGACGCGAGATTCCTTCCAGGATTTTTCGCTGCATATCGAATTCCGCACGCCGTTCGTGCCCAAGGCCAGTGGACAGGCACGCGGCAATAGCGGAGTGTATTTGCAAGATCGCTATGAGATGCAAGTTCTCGACTCGTTTGGACTGGAAGGCGCGAACAACGAATGCGGCGGCTTCTATCAGATCAAAGAGCCGGAAATAAACATGTGCTTTCCGCCTCTGTCCTGGCAAACTTATGACATCGATTTCACGGGGGCGCGCTTCGACGGCGAAACGAAGCTGAAGAACGCGCGGGTCACGGCCAAGCACAACGGCGTGACGATTTTCAACGACTTCGAGCTGCCGCGCCTGACACCAGGCGGCGCGCCCAATGAGTATCCCGGCAAAGGACCCCTGCAACTGCAAGCGCACGGCAACCCCGTCACGTACCGGAACATTTGGCTCGTCGAAAAGAAATCGCAGCTCTAGGTTATCGACAGGTTTTCCACAGCCGCGTTTTCCACGGGCGCGCCAGCCTGGCTGACCTTATGGCATGCGTGTTCGACGGTGACTTTGTCGGTTTTCCGGCCCGCCAGGAAGTCGGGTGCCCCCACCGAGGGCGATTGCCGATTCTAATTGCGTTCCAATCTGCTAGCATGGCCTGAAACTTGGAATCGTTTTCGAGCACGGTCAAGGACTGAGCTCCGCTACGGATTGGACGGAGGTGCAACGTGAGACGTTCCGCCGAACGAGCGGCCCGCGAAGCCAAGATTTCCGAACTCAAGCGACTGATTACGACGCACAAATACGAGAGCCTCGAGATGCTCGAGGACGCCGTCGACGCATTTCTGTGCCGCGAGCACGACCGTTTGCACGAGCAGGAGTTTCTGCCGGCCAATCACTTGGCCCGCTCGCATCCGAAATAACCCGCGGAATGCGGAACCGCCTGGCCGCTTTCTGGATTTGCAATGTTTTCGGCTTTTAGCTACTTTAGGCCAGCCTGAAGGCTATAATTGCGCTATGTGTTAAGGCGAAAAAGCCAGATTGAGTGGCAGCCGCCAGGCAAACTGCCGATCTAAGTTGCACATCACCGGGCGCACTTGAGCCCCGACCAAGAGAACTTCAAACCTCGAAAGCCTCAGAATCCGTCGGGAGGACCTAACTATTTGCGTGAGCCCAGGTCAATTCAACGGCTAGTGCTTAGCACAGCCTGACCTCGCTCTTCTCGCAGCGACTCCTCCGTCGCATCAGGCTTGAGGTTTGATTATATCGGCCACGGAACGCTCTATACGGGCGTCGCCGTGGCCTTTTTATTTTGCAACCGAGTGGGAAGCGATTTCAGGCCGAGGCGACCCGGATCACAGGCGGGCTCGTCAGCTTCAGCGCGAGCTCAACGAGCGTAATCAGGTCGAGCGCGTTGTGCTTCAAGATCGCGCCGATCTCGTGCGTCTGGCCGGTGCGGACAAAGTGATGATACGCCGCGGGAACCAGCGCGCCGTCCAGATCGTTGTACCGCGCGCGTCCACACACAAAACGTTCCAAGGTCTGCAAACGGCAATTAGGCAGCACCCGCTTCCAACGCCGCCGCGCGTGGTGCAACAAATCGCAATGTGCCAGTTGCGTTTCTGGCGGCCCGCAGCTGGCGGAAGCCCCACGCGCCCGCGAACCAGCATCGGCCGGTCTCGCACAACCCAGGCGATGGCGGGTGCTGCGGTCTTGCAGCATGGGCCAATCAAAACTCTTGCCGTTGAATGTGACCAGCACTCGGTTTGCGGTCGCGATTTGCCAGAAATGTTCCAGAAGCGCCCGTTCTTCCAGGTACGTGCGCGCAAAAAGCTGATCGAGCACCAGCGTGCCCTCCGGCTGCCACACCAGGCCAATCAAAAAGATCGGCGAGCCGGCGAAGCCGCACGTCTCTAGATCGAGAAACACGGTGCCTGCCGGGAAGTGCTCGGCCAAGGCTTGCAACTCGAGTCGGGCCCGCGCCCGCGCTGGGACAGCGGCGGCATCTTCGGCTAGTAAGCCTGTCGGGCCGGCCGGCCGTAACTCAAAGCCGCTCAGTTGGCGACGAAACCGCAGAAATGTTCCGCAATCCGCGGCGCATTCCTGGCCGCGCTCGAATAAGTCTGGCGCAGGCTCGTGCCTGATCGGTCCAGCGGCGTGAGGGGAGTGCAAGCCGATCGCGATATGCGGATTTGGCTGCTCGCGTGGCTGCGTGGCGTGAATCTGAGCCAGCCGAGCACGAATCTCGTCGCTGAGCATGCCACCCGTCCATCCATGTTGGAGAGCATTTGCGCGGAAGCCGCGCCGCGCATCATGCCGCGGGAATTCTCGCCCAAATCGCGTCTGCGATACCGATCTCGATCCAAGCCATGTTACTTGGCGTCGTGCTGGCGGCACCAGGCGAGAATCTCCGGCACGCTGGGGCGCTCGCCGGCGGTGAAGGCCGGCTTCGAGGCGGCCGGTTTTGGGGCCGTGGCAACCGGCTGTTCAAGTGTCTCGACGGCAGCGGCCGCTTGAGCAGGCTCGACCGCAGGCGTCTGAGCGGCTGGAGCAGACTCGGCGGGCGCGGAGGCTTCCGCGGGCGCCGCTTTGGCTCGTGCGGCGGCCAGAATATCGGCCGTGCTCAGCTTGGGCTTGGCCGCCTGGTCCCCGGCCGGTGCTTTCGCGCCGCCGCGTGCCGCGGCCAGAATATCAGCCGTCGAGGGCTTCCCGCCCGCCGCCTGGGCTGTCGGAGCGGCCTTTGGCGCCGCGGGCTGAGCTGCCGCTGGCTTTGCGGATGGCTGCGCGCCAGCGGGTTTTGCCGCCCCTTGCAGGCGCGCCATTTCCAGCGGCGAAAGCTTTTTTTCGCCTGCCGGCGCCTGCGCAGTGGAGGCCGCCTTGGCCGGCGCGGCGGCTTTGGCCGCCGGTTTACCAGCCGCGGCCGTAGGCTCCGGCTTGGGAACGACCTTCAGATAGCTTGGCTCGATGTCGTACCAACCGATGTTGCTCCAGGCATCAAACTCGACAAGCGCTCGGCCGTTCATATTGACCGTCTTCACCTGCCCGACGTGGCCCTCGAATCGCGCGAGCTCAGGCACATGGGCGTCCACCACGACGTACTTGTCGGTCAGATCCTGCTTTAGTTTTTCGATCAACTCGAGCACGAGCAATTTCCGTCACAGGGGTAGGGAAAGGGATGTCTCATCGCTACTGATGAAATATGCAGCACGCGCGGCGGTCAAGCGCGTATTTTTGACCATTCGCGTCGGAAATTCAAGGGACATCCATGCATGGGTAGTGGGTGAGACCCCACTCGCAAATGCTTGACTCATTGGTTCCCCAAGGGCGATATTGGCCCATCCTTCCGCACCCCCGAGCTGCTCGGCTGGCTCTTTTTGTCGCCGAGCAGCCATACCGCCAAAACCCGCCTGGTCCTGGACCCGCCGCCATGTTCGATTCGCCTGCGCAGCCGCACTTGGCCAGAGAGGCCGCACCGACCGCGACCAACCAAGCATGGATCGAACGCGCGGCGTTATTCGACCAGTCGTTGGGCTTGTTGTGCGTCGTCGGCTTTGACGGCTATATGAAACATTGGAACCCATCATGGAACTACGTGTTGGGCTACAGCAGCGAAGAAATGATGACCATACGGCTGCGTGACCTGGTGCACCCGGAGGATGTCGACGACGTGAACGGCATCGTCGCATCGGTGCGCACGGGACTGCGCCGCGCGGCCGTCGAGGCCCGCTTTCGCTGCAAGGACGGCACGTACCGAACCATTCTTTGGAATGCGGTCCCCTGTCTCGAGCAACAGGCCTTCTTCGCCACGGGCCAGGACATCACCGACCGCAAGCTGGTCGAGGAGCAGTTGCGCTCGAGCGAGGAACGGTTCCAATTGATTACTACGGCAACCAGACAAGCCGTGTGGGATTGGGAGGTGCGGGAGAACCGGCTGTGGACGAATTCCACTTACCGTCAGAGCTATGGCGGTCCCAACCTGCCCGAGGAGAGCGTCGTCGAATGGTGGCGCCGGCACATTCACCCTCTCGATCGCGATCGAGTGATGACCCAACTGCCTCCCGCGGACGCGGATGGCCGACAACAGTGGACGCTCGAATACCGCCTGCTGCGGTTGAACGGCACCTACGCGCACGTCCTCGACCGCGGCTACGTGATTTACGATCCGCAGCGTGAGCCAGCGCGGATGCTTGGCTGCCTGATGGACGTTTCCGGGCTCAAGGAGACCGAGCTCAAACTACGCGAAAGCGAGGAGCGTTTTCATCTGGTTACGCGGGCCACGCGTGAGGCCGTTTGGGATTGGGAGCTCTCACGCGGCACGGTGTGGCGCAGCGAAGGCTTCACGGTCCTCTTTGGGTACCAACCGGATGACATCGAAGATCAGCTCTCGTGGTGGGTCGAACGCATCCATCCGGACGATCGGCCCCGGGTTCTGGCACAGCTTCCCACGCCAGGAGAAGACACGCCCCTCAGGCAGTGCTCGTACGAATACCGTTTTCGCCGTCGCGACGGAACCTATGCCGACGTGCTCGACCGTGGCTTTTTCATGTTCAGGGCCGATGGCGTCGTGTACCGCATGGTGGGCTCCATGTTGGATTTAACCGAGCGGCACCGTGCCGAGGAGCTCGCTCACATGCACCGCGCCGAACTGGCCCACATCGCTCGCGTGCGCACCATGGGCGAGATTGCCACGGGGCTCGCGCACGAACTGAATCAGCCGCTGACGGCGATCGCCAATTACGCCGAGAGCTGCGCGCAGGCTTTGAGCGCGGGCGGGCCAAACGCACACAAACATGTGGCGGGCTGGTTGGAGAAGATTGTGTCCAACACCGATCGCGCGGGACAAATGATTCGCCGCCTGCGTGGTTTCACGCGCAAAAGCGAGCCGCGCCGCTCAACCGTCGAGATAAACGACTTGGTGCAAGAAGTGATCGATCTCTTGGAGGCCGAGTCCCGTTTGCAAGAAGTGCGCGTGCGATGGAATTCGATTCCGCCGGCTTATGCACTGCTCGATCGCGTGCAAGTGCAACAGGTGCTGGTCAATCTGCTGCGCAACGCGCACGAAGCCATGGCTGCGCTTCCGCCCGACCAACGGCAGGTGGTGATCGCGGCCCTCTCGCGGGGTAGACATCTACAGGTCAGCGTGGAAGACTGTGGCGAAGGTATCCCGGAGGAAAACTTGCCGCGCGTGTTCGACGCCTTCTTCACCAACAAGGCGGATGGCGTTGGCGTCGGGCTGGCCATCAGCCGCTCGATTATCGAAGACCACGGCGGGCGACTGTGGGTCGAGCCCAATGCGTCCCGCGGGGTGACTTTTTATTTCACGGTGCCCCAGTGCGGAGATTGATATGGTTTCACCGATGGTGAGCGTCGTCGATGATGACGACAACGTGCGTGAATCGTTGGCGGCGCTGTTGGGTTCGCTCCAGCTCGACGTGCAGTGCTACGCCTGCCCGCGCGAGTTTCTCAACACCTATTCACCCGAGCGGCCGGGCTGCATCGTGCTCGATCTGCGCATGCCGCAGCTCACCGGATTGGAAGTCATCCAAGAACTGTCGCGACGCCGCTATCATGCGCCCGTCATCATGATCAGCGGGCATGGCGACATTCCGGCTGCCGTGTCGGCCATGAAAGCCGGCGCGGTCGATTTTCTCGAAAAGCCCTACCGGGGAACGGCGCTGCTGGAAGCGGTCCGCCGCGCGCTGGAGATCGATGCCAACAATCGGAAAAGCCATGCTAATCGCGATACGCTGTTGGCGCGCTTTCGCGCGCTTAATGAGGAGGAGCGAAGCGTGCTGGCGCTCACGGCCGAAGGCAAGCCAGACAAGGCCATCGCCATGAAGCTCGACTTGAGCTTGCGCACCATCCAGCTACGCCGCGCCAGCGTCATGCAAAAGATGCAGGCCCGCTCGCGCGCCGAGCTGATCCGACTGGCGCATCTGATCGAACAAATGCTGTCTCAAAACAGCGGTTGAATTCGCTTCAGCCGCTCTTCCGCGGCCGCCATCAGGGCATCTTCTTCCGCCTCCGTGGGCGCTTCGTACGTGGCCGAAAATCGCAGGTACGCGCCGGCATCATCCCAGGGCACCGTGCAGATCGAGTGCTCGGCGATCAGGTATTGGCTGGCTGCTTCGGCCGTCTCGAACTTGGGGCCGCCCGCGATTCCCTTGGGACTTGCGGCGTAGACGAAGTACGACCCGCCGGGCATGCGCGCCGTAAATCCGCAGCGTTTGAGCGTGTCGACCAGCTTGCGGCAGCGGCGCTCGTATTTCGTGCGCACCGCGCGTGGGATCGAGTCGTCATCGAGCGCGGCGGCCCCGGCCTTTTGGATGGCGATGAATTGGCCCGAGTCGCAGTTGTCCTTCACGTCCGCCAGCGCCTGCACGATGCGCTCGTTGCCACACACCCAACCCAGCCGCCAGCCGATCATGTGAAAGCCCTTGGACATCGAATGGACTTCCACGCCTACGTCCTTGGCGCCGGGCACTGACAGAAAACTCAACGGAGCGCCTTCATAGCTCAGCATGATGTGCGCGGCATCTTGCACGATCACGATGTGGTTCTCGCGCGCAAAGGCAATCGCACGCTCGTAAAACGCACGCGTCGCCACCCGGCCGGTCGGGCTGTTGGGATAGTTCAGGACCAGCAATTTGGCCCGCTGGCGAATGTCAGCCGGGATGCCATCCAGATCCGGAAAAAAGTCGTTCTCGGGCAAGAGGGGTAGCGTATGCACGATTCCGCCGTAGTACCGGGTATGCGTTCCCGCCACCGGATAGCCAGGCACCGTCATGAGCGTGATGTCGCCCGGATTGATAAAGACAGCCGGCAGCATCGCGAGTGCCGTCTTCGAGCCGATGCAGTGGTTGACCTCGGTCGCGGCATCCAGCTTCACGTCGAAATTGCGCTGCATGAAGCGCGCCACGGCTTCCTTGTACGCCGCGACTCCGTTATCGGCATAGCCGCGGTTCTCAGGCCGGTTGATCTCTTCGGCCATCCGCGAGCGCACGCTGGCGGGCGCCATTTCGTCGTTTTCGCCGATGCCGAAATCGATGAGCTGACGCTCGGGATGGTCGGCGAGCGCCTTGCGCTTGGCTCGCTTGATCTTTTCGAACTTGTAGATCGCCGTGCCCTTGCCGTAGTTCGGGCCGCCCACGCGCTCGGCAAATAGCTGCTGAAAATAAGGATCGCTCATCGCTCGTACCAGGTGTGAAAACGCGGATCGCCCCGGCTGGGCGACGCTCGGTGGGAAAGGATAAACGGCTAGCCTACCCAATCATGTGGCCAGGCCACAAGCACCGACGCGCACGGATATGCCGGCGGCCGGAACGAAGCGGATTTTTGCGACCCGTCGGATGTCCCTCTACAATACGCGCAGCCCATCGAAAAAACTCAGGAGACCTTCAATATGAGAACCGTTGCACAGTCGATCGCCGTACTTGCAATCGGAGTTTTGGCCGCAACCTGCAATGCGGCCGAACATGGGGATGATGTTGGCGTGTTTTCCCCCGACAAGATCAAGTGGGGCGACGGCCCTAAATCCATCCCGCCGGGAGCAAAGGCGGCCGTGTTGGAAGGCGACCCGAGCAAGGCGGAGCCGTTCCTCATGCGGTTAAAGCTGCCAGCAGGATACAAGATCGCGGCACACACGCATCCCACGGTTGAACGCGTCACGATCCTCGCCGGCACGCTGAATGTTGTTATGGTGGACGAACCCTCAAAACAGGCCATCAAAATGCCGGCCGGCTCCTACGGCTACTGGCCAGCAGGAATGAAACACTCGGCTTGGGCCGACGGGGAGACCATCCTCCAGGTTCATGGCATCGGTCCCTGGGCGATCAACTACGTGAACCCGGCCGACGATCCACGCAACAAGCCTTAGCAGCCTGGCAAGTGCTCAATGCACTTCGAGCATCCGCTCTAGCGCCACCAGGGCCCACCGCGCGGTGTCCTCATCCACGTCGATGATATTGACAGGCGTGCCGGCTGCCAGGTTCTCCAGGCTCCAGCACAAATGAGCCAGATCGATGCGGTACATCGTCGCGCACATGCACACGACCGGCGATAAAAAGTGAATTTCCTGCTCGGGATGTTCGTTCTTGAGCCGGTTGACCAGGTGCAGCTCGGTGCCGATGGCCCATTTGCTCCCGGGCGGAGCCTGTTCCACCTCGCGGATGATCTTGCTCGTCGAACCCTGCACGTCCGATTTCTCGACGACCTCGATCGGGCATTCCGGGTGCACCAGGATCTTGATGCCCGGCACTTTGGCCCGAAACAAGTCGACGTGCGCCGGCGTGAACATCTGGTGCACGCTGCAATGCCCGCGCCACAGCAATACGCGGCTTCGCTCCAGGGCTTCGGGCGTGTTTCCGCCCAGCTCTTCGGCATGCGGATCCCAGACCGGCATCTGGTCCAGCGGGATGCCCATCTGATGGGCCGTATTGCGGCCTAGGTGCTGGTCCGGAAAGAACAGCACCCGTTTGGTGCGGGCAAACGACCACTCGAGCACCGCGCGGGCGTTGCTGGACGTGCACACGATGCCCCCGTGGCGGCCGCAAAATGCCTTTAAACTTGCGGCCGAATTGATGTACGTGACCGGCGTGATGTCGGCCGTGTCGATGACCTCGGACATTTCGTCCCAGGCGTTTTCCACCTGTTCGATCGCCGCCATGTCGGCCATCGAGCAGCCGGCCGCCATGTCCGGCAGGATCACTGTCACCCGCTCGCCATGTCGGGCGGCCAATTTGCTGGGCTGATTAGCGAGGATGTCGGCGGTCTCGGCCATGAAGTGCACGCCGCAGAACACGATGGCACGGCAGTCGCCGCTTTCGGCCGCCATTTTGCTGAGCTGGTAGCTGTCGCCGCGCAGGTCGGCCAGGGCAATGACTTCGTCCTGCTGATAGTGGTGCCCCAGAATGAGCAGCCGCGAACCCATTTGGGCGCGCACGCGAGCAATCCGCTCTTGCAGCTCGGCATTCTCGAGCGACTTGTACGGAGCGAGAGGAAAGCTCGGCGAAGCCTGACTCAATAGACTGCTCGACATGGGACGGCTCGAAAGTACTTGTGGCGGGGCGGAGGGTTTTTGGTATGGGGCATGGGGCGCGGCATGCGGCATGGAGAGACACTTAAATTATATCCCGGTCCAAGGGGTCGTATAAGCGGGGACTGGCCGCGCTGACGGCCGTGGAAAATCAAACCATCCCATCGTTTGCAACACTCCTCGGCTCGGGCGCGGCTAGAATAAAGCTGTGACGGTGACCTCCTGTTGCTTCGCAAGTCGACAACCTAGGCGGCGCACCGGGATCCAAACATGGCGGCGAAGTGAGTCGGGGGCGATAGTCAGCAATGGCCAGGGTTCTTGTAACCGGAGCAACCGGTTTCATTGGCTCGCGGCTGACCGAGCGGCTCGCCCAGCGCGGGGACGACGTCACCTGCCTGGTACGCTCAACGTCCAAGCGCCGGGCCCTTGAGGCGCTCGACGTGCGACTTGTGTTCGGCGACGTGCGCGATCCAGCGGCCACCCGCTCAGCCGTGCGCGGGGCCGAGGTGGTCTATCACCTGGCTGGGCTGAACAGCGCCTTTCACGCGCGCGATTTATTGGCGGTCAATGGCGAGGCCTTTCGCAACGTGGCCGGGGCGTGCGCCGAACAGCAGCGGCCGCCGACGGTCGTGCTCATTTCTTCGCTGGCGGCGGCGGGACCGTCGCCTGCGGACCGTCCGCGCACCGAGACCGACCCGGCGGCGCCAATCTCGCATTACGGCAAAGCCAAGCGCGCCGCCGAGCTTATTGCACACGAGTACGCCGCGCGGGTGCCAATTAGTGTATTGCGCCCACCGATCGTTTTCGGCCAGGGCGACGCGTCGATGTACAACCTGTTCCATTCAATCTGTCGCTACGGCGTTCACCTGGCCTTGGGTGTTTCGACCTCGCGATTCTCGTTGGTGCATGTGGATGACCTGGTTCACGCGATGCTCGTGTGTGCCGAGCGCGGCAATCGGCTTTCGCCGGGAAGTGAAAACCAAGGCGTCGGCAATGGATACTACTTTGTCGCCATTGACGAGCAGCCGACGTTCGCGGAGCTTGGCGCATTGATCGCCGCCAGCGTGGGCCGCGCCCAAGTGCGGATCTGGCGCAGCTCGCGGCCCACGTGGCTATGGTCGGCGGCATTGGCGGCGGAAGTTTACGCGCGGCTGCGCGGCCGCCCGTTTATCTTCAACCTGGATAAAGCCCGCGAGGCCCTGGCCGGCCATTGGATCTGCTCGCCGCAACGAATTCGTCGCGAGCTGGGCTTTTCGCCCGAGCGGCCCCTGCTGGAGCGGCTGCGGCAAACCGGCGATTGGTATCAGCAGCACGGTTGGCTGTAGCGGCTGCCGCCTCACCCGCCTGGCACGCGGTTGCGAGCCGACTTGCCAGCAGCCTATTATGGCTCGCGGCATGCGCGAGGGTTCGTTCCGCATGCGCCCCATTCGCAAATCGTGGAAACAGCCGTGTCGCGCGACAAGCTCCAAGGACAAGTCGCCTGGATCAGTGGCGGCGCATCCGGAATCGGCCGGGCCGTGGCACAGCTCTTTGCCGCCGAAGGCGCGAAAGTCGCAGTCGCCGACGTTCAAGTCGAAGCCGGCCGCGAGGTCGCCCGAGAGATCGGTCGCGCGGCGGGCCAGGCCCTGTTCACGCCGTGCGACGTGGCTCAGGAAGACGACGTGCGCGCGAGCATCTCGCAGACGGCCGACGTGTTCGGCAGCCTGCACATCCTGGTCAACTGTGCTGGCATCGTACACGTCACGATGCTGGACGAGTACGCGAGCAACGATTGGGATCGCTTGATGGCTGTCAACGTGAAATCAATTTACCTGTCGCTCAAGCACGCCCTGCCTCAGCTGCGCAAGCACGCCCGCAGCTACGTAGTGAATGTCGGCTCGATCTCGAGTTTCGTGGGCCAGGCCGGCACGCCTGCCTACACGGCGTCCAAGGGGGCCGTCTTGCAGCTCTCGCGTTCGATCGCGCTCGACTATGCGGCCATTGGGCTGCGCTCGAACTGCATTTGCCCTGGCATCACCGACACGCCCATGCTGCGCGATCACTTGAGCCACGCGGCCGACCCTCAGCAGGCGCTGGCGGAGCGATTGCGGCGCGTGCCCACCGGAGTGCTCGTCGAGCCCGCGCACGTAGCCCGGGCTGCCTTATACCTGGCCTGCGAAGATTCGGCCGGCGTCACGGGAACCTCGTTGGTCGTTGACGGTGGTTACCTGGCTGCCGCCGAGTGGCATGCCGACAAGACGCGGTTCATGGAAGAAGTTTAGATCGATGGAATTTAAACTCGCCTGCGCTGATTTCACCTTCCCGCTGCTGGCGCACGCGCGCGTGCTCGACCTGATCGCCAGCCTCGACTTCGATGGCGTCGACATCGGGCTGTTCGAAGGCCGTTCGCATCTATGGCCATCGCGCGTGTTCAAAAACTCGACAGCCGCGAACCAACTGGCCACGCAGCTCAACGACCGCGGATTAGCGGCCGCGGACGTGTTTCTGCAAACCGCGACGGACTTCGTATCGCTGGCGTGCAATCAACCGCAGGCGGCACGTCGGCGAAGAGCCAGAGAACTTTTTGCGCGCACGCTCGATTTTGCCGCGGCGATCGGTGCCCGGCATGTATCGGCGCTACCCGGCGTGCACTTTCCTGAGGAGTCTCGCCGCGAATCACTCGCCCGCGCGTGTGAAGAGCTGGCCTGGCGCGTCGAACGGGCGCACGAGCATGGAATGATCTTCGGCGTGGAAGCTCACGTGGGCTCCATCGTCGCGCGGCCGAACCTGGCGCTCGAACTTGTTCGAAAGGTGCCCGGCCTGACGCTCACGCTCGACTACACGCACTTTACCAAGCTAGGCATGGCGGACGAACAGATCGAACCGTTGGTCGAGCACGCGAGCCACTTTCATGCCCGCGGGGCTCGCAAAGGCCGCCTGCAGGCAAGCTGGAATCAAAACGTGATCGATTACGAGCGAGTGTTGGCTTGCATGCGGCGGACGCGATACGGTGGTTACATCGGCATCGAGTACGTGTGGATCGACTGGGAACACTGCAACGAGGTCGACAATCTCTCGGAAACGATTCTGATGCGCGATTTTTTCCGCGCGCGCCTGAATGGTAAACCGCGCGCCAGGCGTGTGCGGGCCGGCGTGGGCTGACGCGACTTTAGCCACGTGGACTGTGATGGACATCCCTATGAAGCGAATCATGACCTCTGCCGTGCTCGTTGGGTGTCTGGTGCTTGCCTCGCGCATTCATGCCGATCAGCCCGCAAGCGTTCCCAGCGTGCAAGCAAATAAGACGCTCGAGCTGACATTCGTCTCCAAGAAGGCTTACAGCGATCCGTTCAACGATGTCGAGCTCGACGTCGTCGTGACGGCGCCGAGCGGCGAACCAGCGCGCGTGCCGGCCTTCTGGGCGGGTGGGCAGACTTGGAAGCTGCGATTCGCCTCTCCGAGCGTCGGGGAGTATCGCTATCGCACGGAATGCTCCGACGCCGCCAACGCAGCGCTACACGCAAAGGAAGGCCACTTCAAAATTATCGCGTACGAGGGGGACAATCCGCTCTACCGCCATGGGCCCTTGCGCGTAGCCAGCGACCGCCGCCATTTCGAGCACGCCGATGGCACGCCGTTCTTGTGGCTGGCCGACACGTGGTGGATGGGTTTGTGCGAGCGGCTGCGCTGGCCCGATGAGTTCCAGTTGTTGGCGGCCGACCGTCGCGACAAGGGCTTTAACGTGGTGCAGATCGTGGCCGGGCTTTATCCCGACATGCCGGCGTTCGACGAGCGGGGACGCAACGAGGCGGGCTTCCCGTGGGAGACCGATTACTCGCGCATCCGCCCCGAGTATTTTGACCTGGCCGACCGTCGCATCAACCAACTGGTCGAATCAGGCCTGACACCCTGTATCGTGGGCGCGTGGGGCTATCACTTGCCGTGGATGGGCGTCCCCCGCCTCAAGCAACATTGGCGCAACCTGGTCGCGCGCTACGGATCGTTGCCCGTCGTGTGGTGCATCGCGGGCGAGGGCGAGATGCCCTACTACCTGGCGAAGGACAAAGAGAAGGACAAGGCAGCGCAGCGCGCAGGCTGGAGCGATATCGCGGCCTACGTTCGCAAGATCGACCCCTACAACCACCTGATCACCATTCACCCGGTGGCGAGCGCGCGGCAGACCGTCGAGAACCCCGCCGTGCTCGATTTCGATATGCTGCAAACTGGCCACGGTGATCGGGCCAGCATTCCGAACACGCTCAAACTGGTGCGCGCTTCGCGCGCAGCCTGGCCCACGATGCCGACCGTCAATGGCGAAGTGTGCTACGAGGGAATTCTGGACACGTGCTACGAAGACGTGCAGCGCTACATGGTGTGGAGCTGTCTGCTATCGGGAAATACTGGCCACACCTATGGCGCTAATGGCATCTGGCAGCTCAACCGAGAGGAAAAGGCCTACGGCAAGTCGCCCCACGGCGGCACGTGGGGCGCGACGCCCTGGAACGTGGCCATGAAATTGCCGGGCTCGCGACAAGTGGGCCTGGCCAAGCGGCTGCTGGAGAGCTTGCCATGGACCGAATTTGAGCCGCATCCCAATTGGGCCAGCGCCGTGCTAACCCCGCCGCGTCCGTGGGAGTATCGACAGTGGATCTGGTACCCCGAGGGCAAACCCGCCCAGGATGCACCGGCCGGCACGCGCTACTTCCGCAAGACGTTTGAACTGGTAGCCGACAAATCGCCGAGCTCAGCCGAACTGCGCGTCACGGCCGACGACAAGCTGACCGTGTTTATCAATGGCCACAAGCTGCCGCCTCATGCCGGTTGGAACGTGATCAGGCGTTACACCGACATTGGCCAATACTTGCGAGCCGGCAAAAACGTAGTGGCCGTTCGCGCCGAAAACGGTCGCGGCCCGGCCAACGCGAATCCCGCCGGATTGTTGTGCCGGTTGCAAGTTGAGTCTGCCGATGGGAAGCGAATCGTGCTGGATTCCGATCCTTCCTGGCGCACGAGCCAGGCGGAAACGGAAGACTGGACGAAGCCCGGCTTCGACGACTCTGGCTGGAAGCAGGCGGCCGTCGCCGCTGCTTACGGATCGGGGCCGTGGGGCAAGCTGCGCGAAGCGGACGAAGAATTCTCAAGCCCTTTTGCCTCCGGCATTGCGGCCCAGGTGCGCGTGATTTACTCGCCGACCGCAAGCGCGATCCAAGTGCATGACCTCGAGCCCAACCTGGCCTACGCAGCCACCGCCTTTGACCCGGCGACCGGCGAGAAACATTCGCTCGGCCTGGCTCGAGGCGACTCCAAGGGCAATTGGACCGCGGCTCCCTCAGCCAGCCAACACGATTGGGTGCTCCTGCTCGAGGCCAAGGCAGACGCTCCGCCGCGACTACCGATCGCGATCCACCCACAAAATCCCAAATACTTTCTGTTTCGCGATCGGCCGCTAGTGCTCATCGCCGCTTCGGAGCATTACGGCGCGGTCGTCAATCGGGCCTTCGATTTCGAGCGCTATCTCAAAGACGCCGCCGACAAAAAGCAGACCATGACGCGCACATTCCTGCTGTTCCGCGAACAGCAAAGCTCGCGCAATCCGTCTTCGCCCATCAAGCCTGAGTCGCCCGACTATCTGACACCCTATCCGCGCGTTGGCCCGGGCAAGGCCATGGATGGCGAGCCGCTCTACGATCTCGATCAGTGGAATCCAGAATATTTCTCGCGGTTGAAGGCGTTTCTTGCCCGCGCTTCGGAGCTGGGCATCGTGGTGGAGCTGACCTTATTTAGCAACACCTATGCCGACGGGGTGTGGGCCCTGAATCCCCTCCGCGCGGCCAACAACATTCAGCACGTGGGCGAGGTCGGCTGGCAAGACTATACGAGCCTGAAGAATCGGCAGCTCAATGAGCGGCAGTTCGCGCTCGTTGAAAAGATCGTGCGCGAGACGAGCCAGTTCGACAACGTGTATTACGAGATCTGCAATGAGCCCGGCGGAGGCATGCCGGAACATGCCACGCCCGCCGACGTCGACCAATGGCAACAGGAAGTGGCGCGCGTGGTTCGCGCGCAACTCAAGCGGCTGGGCCGCACGCACCTGGTCTTCGCTTCGCAAGCCTTCAGCTACACGCCCAAGTTCACGCAAGAGCTGGATGCGTCCTTCGCGGGCTCTTGGTGCGATGCCGTCAACGTGCATCCCCTGCCGAACACCATCCTCGGCGGGCGGGCCTACATGATGGGCAACTTCATGTCCAAGGAGCTGGCGCTCGACGAAGTGGCCGCCTTCTGCCGCAAGGCCCAATCCTACAATAAGCCTTTCGTGATGGACGAGGACAACGCCGCGTCGCTCTATCGCGATCCGACCGGCTGGACGATCCATCGCAAACGAGCCTGGGTGAGTGCCATGAGCCAGGGGCACTACGACTTCATCGATTTTTCGGTGACTGTCGGCAGTGAAACAGGGACGGCGGCGTCCTCCGCCCAAATTCGCACCTGGATGAAGCACCTCTCCGAATTCATCCACAGCTTGGATGTGATTCACGCGCAACCGCTCGCGGATTTCGTGCACGAAAAGCCGCAGGAGCTGCTGGCCGTCACGCTGGCCCTTCCGGGCAAATCCTACGTCTGCTACCTGGCCGATCGCCGCGAAGTGACGGACCCTCGCTACGGCGAGGCGATTTCAGGCGAGCTCAAGTTCGAGCTGCCGGCGGGCGAATATCGCGCGAGGTTCTATTCGCCCCGCTCAGGCGAGCGTTCGCCGGCGGTTCGCGTGAAAGGTCCGGCGAGTGACGTCACGCTCGAGCTGCCGCCCTTCGAACATGACATCGTGCTGATGGTCGAGCGGGCTGAGTAAGCGCGCGAGCTTACGTCACGCTTGGCATGCCATGAGCGCGCCGCCACGCGGAAAGCTGCCCGAGGTGCACGCCTTGATGCGAGGTCAGGACGTGCACCATGGCGATGCCGATTGTCGGCAGCGTGGGCCGCAGCCGCGGGTTCGGGAATTCTTGTGCCAACAGCTCGGGCGACGCGCGCTTCACCACCTCCACGAACCGCTCGTACGCGGCGTGGTAAGCGTCGAGCAACGCCTGCTTCGAAGGATACTTGGACCGGTCCGCGTCCGGCTTGGACGCCAGATTGAAGAGCTTCTTCCAGTCGTCCGACATCGACGGCTTTTCGCCATACACGGACACCATCGAATCAAACACGTACGTAATGTGCCCCAGCACCCAGGCGGCGTGATTCATGCCCGGCACTTTCTGCAGGCACATGTTCTCTTCAGGGATATCAGCGACCAGCTTGTGCGCGTAGTCGAGATTGACTCGCGAGCCTTGGATCAAGTGTTCGAGCATCGAGGATTCCTCCAGATGAAAACCCAAGCTTCAAACGCACTTATTTTGCTTTTTGCGCGGCAAACTGATCCGCGTTGACGCCCAACGACGCGGCCGTCGCGGAGAGCGCTTTCCAGGTGTTGTCGTCGAGTTCGATTCCGTCGCGCAGACGCGCGGCTTTGTTCCGCTCTTCGATTTCACCCGGCATCAGGATTTGCCCATCTGGCGTCAATCTTTTTGAGCTTTTGACCCACGCGATGAACCGCTCGACTTCGGCCGCGAAAGTTGTTTTTTCTTGAAAGAACTGGGGGGCCATATAGATCGACAGCATGCCGTTGCCCAGGCGCTCGGCATTGGCGGGGTTGCTCGCGCCGCCGCCGGTGAGCGCTCCGGCCAACATCTCGGTGATAATCCCCAGCCCATAACCTTTGTGCCCCGCGATCGACAAGATGGCACCGGGCGGGTCGCCATAAAAAACTTTGGGGTCACAGGTGGGGCAGCCTGTCGAATCGATGATCGAGCCCTCGGGCACCGGCACGCCCTTGTTGAAGGCCACTTTGAGCTTGCCCTCGGCAATTGTGCAGCATGACATGTCGAGCAGGATGGGCGGCTTGCCGGCCACCGGCACGCCGGCGGCGATCGGGTTGGCCGACAGACGGCGTTCGATGCCGCCGAACGGGGCAACCAGGATGCCGGCCCCGCTCGTGTTGACGAAGTGCAAGGACACCAGCCCGGCGCTGGTGGCCAACAGGGGCCAATCCCCGATGCGGCCCAGATGGCCCGCGTTGCTAAGCGCGATCACCGACACGCCATGACGCGCGGCCTTTTCGATTCCCAGCTTCGTGGCCTGCTCGCCGATGGTCTGGCCGAAGCCATATTGCCCATCGACCACGGCGATGACTTCGTTCTCAAGCACCACTTTCAGCCGCTGATTGGCGAGCACCTTTCCGGATCGCAGCCAATCGATGTAGTACGAAACGCGGATCACGCCGTGCGAGTCGTGCCCAACCAGGTTAGCCTCGGTCAGATAGTGGGCAATGCGGCGACCTTCCTGCTCATCGCATCCGGCGGCCACAAACGTAGCGGATACGAGCTGCTTAAGCTGATTGTGGTCGATTCTCATGGCGTATCCTGTACCCGAACCAATTTCTGCAACACATGGCACTCTGGCGGCACCATACCGCGATTGCCGCCGGCCGACATGGTGACTTCACCGATATAGAGGTCGCCGTACGGATCGATCCACACATCATGCGGCGCAAAAAAATCGCCCACGGCGCAAGGATTGTCGCCCCCGCCAAACCGCGCGACTAGCGCGCCCGCGCGACTGAAGATACTTATGCGGCCGCCCGTGGTTTGTCCCGGCAGTGCTTCGTTGCCCGCAAACATACCGGCCCGATACCCCAGTTCGGCCACGTACACGTTTCCTTGGCGATCAAAGGCAACGTCATTGGGCCGCGCGATGTCGCGCCACTCGTCGATCAACTTGCCCGTCGGCGAGAACCATTGCAAGCGGCTGTTTTCACGGTCGGCGATCACGACGTTGCCTTCGGCGTCGATCGCGATTCCGTGCGGCACGTGAAACTGGCCCGGCCCCGCGCCTGGCTCGCCCCAGCTCGCAATCAACTGCCCGTCCGCCGAAAAGCGATGCACCCGGGCGTTGCCGTACCCGTCGGTCACATACAACTCGCCGGATGGGGCAACGGCGAGATTTGTGGGAAAGTTGAACGGCCCCGCGGCTCGCCCGATCGTGCGGTAATCGACGGTGCGAGCTCCCGTCTCAGATGAAACGCCGGGAGTGCCCAGCGTGAGCAGGAGTTTACCATCGGGCGAAAACTTGCGCACGCAATGCCCGGAGTCATCCGTGCAGTAGACATGACCGGCCGCATCGATGGTGATGCCATGCGGCCGCGCGAAGAGGCCCTCGCCCCAGCTGCGCAGAAAATTCCCATGGCGATCGAATACCACGATCGGGTGCTGGCCTCGATTGAAGACCAGCACATTGCCGTCCGCGTCGGCAGCGACCGCGGCGACTTCGACTAGCGACCAGCCGGGCGGGAGCTTGTGCCAATTGGCATCGACGCGAAATGCGAGCGCGCCGTCACGCACGAGCGCGGTCTCGCCTGAGTTCATGGCAGTCGTCACCAAAAAGCTCCTCGTGGTGGCTCCGCGTGCATCTTGGCTTCCCTATTCCACGGGCGCGACGCTTGAGCGCTCATCGGGCGGTTCGGGCAGAAACAGCGCGGCAATGGCGGCTGGAATGAACAGGATGCCGGCATACAGCAGCACCAGCCGATAATCGCCCACGTGGCTGAAGAACCCGAACACCACGGTGCCCACCGCGGCGGCGATGCGGCCGATGTTGTAGCAAAATCCAGCTCCGGTGGTGCGGAGCAACGTGGGAAATAACGGCGGCATGTACATCGTAAACAGCGCGAACAATCCCGCCGAAGCGCCCATGAACGGCAAGCACCACATCATCTGCTGCCGGTCGCGGGCCACGCCGTAGGTGGCCGTCATGCACATGAAATAGATGATGCACAACAGCGCGATCGACCAGCGGTAGCCCAGCCGCCTGGCCATGGCGGCGGCCAGAAAGTTTCCGACAATCGACGAGATCATGATGATGGTCATCGCCTGACTGACCAACTCGGTTCGCTGGGCATCGGTCCAATCGGCCACGTCGGGCAAGTTGCGCAGGTGCTGCAAGCTCCAAAAATTGAAAGCCCAGTGCCCAGTCAGCGTCAGCGAGCAAACTAGGATGGTGAGGATCGCGATCGGCCGCACTTCGCCGCGGAAGAGCTCAATGACACTGGGCTCCGCGTCGGCTTGGGCAACCTTTGCGGCGTGCCACTGTTCGGTCTCGGGCACCGCGCGGCGGATCCACAGCGTGACCAGTGCCGGCAGAATGCCGACCAGGAACACGTAGCGGTTGGGCAATCCGGCCATGGCGTAGGCCGCGAGCGATGCCACGAGAATGCCGACGTTGACGGCGGTCTGCAGAACGGCCGCCAGCCAAGGCCGCCAATTGCGGGGCCAGGTTTCTGACAACAGCGCGGCCCCCACGGCCCACTCGCCGCCGATTCCGAGCGCGGCCAGGAAGCGAAAGATCAACAGATGCCACCAGGTCTGTGCCAGAAACGACAGCCCGGTGAAAAGCGCGTAAGTCAGAATGGTCAGCATCAGCGCGCGGCTGCGGCCCATTCGGTCGCCGATGCGGCCAAAGAATCCGCCTCCCAGCGCCCAGCCCACCAAAAACGAAGCTTGAATGATCGAGCTGTAGGTGCCGACGCGATCGTCCTTGAGACCCACGCCCAAGAGCTCGGCCACGAACGGCGCCGCGACCAGCGTGTAGAGATGCATGTCCAAGCCGTCGAACAGCCAGCCGAGCCAAGCGGCCAGGCCCGACTTCCACTGCGATGCCGACAGATCACCCAGGCTTTGAATCTGGTCGGTCGGTGGGGCAATTGCGGCAGCCCCCGTTGCGGCCGGCGAGGACGGTTTGGCGGTTTCGATCGACACGGCTCATTGCTCCTGCTTCAGACGCAAAACACACCGGGCAGAATACTCGCTCGACGGGGGCGATACTAGGTTCCCGCAAGTTGCCGCAGCTATACTAATTGACGAAGCCCGCCCGCCGTTTTTCCCACCAGCAGCCATGCCCACCGCCTGTGCAAACTTGACGCGTCTTGCCGGGCTGGGATTGGTCATCCTCGCGCTAACGGTTCTCCCGGCTCGCGCGGCGCCACCAGATGCCGTGCAGGCCGAGCGCATCGAGTTCTTCGAGCAGCGCGTGCGGCCGCTCCTGACCGAGCACTGCTTCGCCTGCCATGGAGCGCGCAAGCAGGAAGCCGGTCTGCGGCTCGACTCCCGGGCCGCGCTGGAAAAGGGAAGTGATAACGGGCCGGTGGTGGATTGGAAGGATGTGGCGGCGAGCCGCCTGGTAAGCGCGATTCGTTATGACAATCCCGAATTGCAGATGCCGCCGGCGCCGGCGGGCAAGCTATCCGACGCGGCCATTGCGGCTATCGAGGCCTGGCTGGCGACTGGCGGCGTCTGGCCGGAAGAAACGGCCGCCCAGGCTCGAGCGGTGACCCGCCATTGGTCCTTTGAACCGCTCGCTCATCCGAGCTTGCCAGCCGTTCGCGACACGAGCTGGTCCGCAAACGAGATCGATCGTTTCGTGCTCGTCAGGTTGGAAGAGCAGGGCATGCGACCGGCGCCGCCCGCTGAGCGTCGCACGCTCCTTCGGCGCGCCTCGTTCGATCTGATTGGATTGCCGCCCACGGAGCGCGAGATTGACGACTTCGAGCACGACGCCGCGCCAGACGCTTTTGCGCGAGCAATCGATCGCTTGCTGGAGTCGCCGCATTACGGTGAGCGGTGGGGTCGCTATTGGCTCGACGTCGCGCGTTACGGCGAAACGAAGGGTTATGTGCGATTGGCGGAGGAGCGGCGTTTTCCACACGCCTTCACCTATCGCGATTACGTGATTCGGTGTTTCAACGAAGATTTGCCCTACGACCAATTCGTAGCCGAGCAACTCGCCGCCGACCTTTTGCCGAACTTGCGAGACCCCCGCTCACTGGCCGCCCTCGGTTTTCTGACGCTGGGCCGTCAGTTCACCGGCAATCAACACGACGTGATCGATGATCGCATCGACGTGGTCTCGCGCGGCCTGCTAGGGCTGACCGTCTCGTGCGCGCGATGCCACGATCATAAATACGACCTTATTTCGACGGCCGATTATTACGGTCTGTACGGCGTGTTCGCCAGCAGCGAAGAGCCGATTGTCCACACCTCGATCGGCGAGCCGCCAGCGGACGCGGCGACTGCGCCGCTGTTAACGGAATTGGCCAAGCGCGAGCAGGCCTTGGAAGCGTACGAAGTCGCGCAGCACCGTGCGCTCATCGATAGCTTCCGCGAAGCTGCAGTCGACTATCTTGTTCGCGCTGCCGAGGGCCGCCAACCGCCCCAGCAGCCGCTGCCGAAATCACCGGGTGAAATTCGCCAGGTCGTCGCCGAGCGCTGGATCGACATGATCGAACGTGCTGGCCCGCGGAATCGGGTTTGGGGCCCGTGGCACATGCTGGCGAGCCTGCCGCGAGAAGCATTCGCCGCGCGCGCCGAGGCGTGGTTGCGACAAGCTGATACCGGCAATGGCGCCTCGATGAATCCCAAGGTTCTCGCGCGGCTGCTCTCGAAACGACCGGCCGCGATGGCGGACGTCGCGCGGACCTATGGCGAGCTGTTGGTGGAGGTTCATCATCGCTGGCTGGAAACCGAGCGCACCGCCCTTGCCGCCGCGACCGCGCCGCCCGGCAAACTGAACGACCCTGACGACGAGGAACTGCGATTTGTTCTGTATGGGGCAGATTCGGCCGTCGCGGTCACCCGGCAGGAAGCTCTGCGCGAGTACCTGTACGATGCCAAGATCAACGAAGAAGTCTATAAGCTGCGCAACGCGGTCAATGAGCAATTGGCCCAAGCGGGTCTATCCGGTTATCGCGCGCACACGCTGGTTGAGTTGCCGCATGCACGCGACGCGCGGATTTTGATTCGCGGCAATCCGGCGCGGCCCGGCAAGAGCGTTCCTCGCCAGAATCTTTCGGTGCTGTCGCCGCAGCCTTCGCGCCCGTTCGCCGGACCCGGGCGGCTGGAGCTAGCGCGGGCCATCGTCGATCGCGCAAATCCGCTTACGGCGCGGGTGTTGGTGAATCGCGTTTGGGCCCATCACTTCGGGGCGGGCCTGGTACGCACGCCAAGCAATTTCGGAGCGCGCGGCGAATCGCCCACGCACGCCGAGTTACTCGACTACCTGGCGGCAACATTCATGGATCACGGCTGGTCGATCAAAAAGCTGCATCGGGCAATCATGCTTTCGAGCACCTATCAACAGCAGTGCAGCGAAAACGAGGACTGCGCGGCGCGCGATCCCGAGAATCGATTGCTGTGGAGAATGAATCGCCGACGGCTGGATTTCGAGGCCATGCGCGACGCGATGCTGGCGGTGTCTGGCGAGTTGGACCTGAGCATGGGCGGCCCGAGCGTCGATCTCGCGAGTGCCGGTTCTCGGCGGCGCACGATTTATGGCGCCATCGACCGGCAGAATCTGCCGGCCATGCTTGCAACGTTCGATTTCGCGAGCCCCGACACGCACAGCCCAGAGCGCTACACGACCACGGTGCCGCGGCAGGCATTGTTCCTGATGAATGGGCCGCTCGTGCGACAAGCGGCAACCGCTTTTGCGAAGCGCGCTGACCTGACGTCGATTCCACCGCTTGCCGATCGCGCGCGTGCCATGATCCAGCTTGCCTGGGGTCGGAAACCAACCGATCGAGAGCTGGAATTGGCGATCGGCTTCCTTTCGCAGGACGAGCCCTCCGGCGAAGAGAAATCGCCTGGCGCGTGGGAGGCGCTGGCCCAAGCCTTCTTGTTAAGCAACGAATTTACCTATGTCGACTGATCGAGTGCGACACATTTCGAATAGCGCGCCAGGCATTTGGACCCGCCGTGAACTGCTGGCCCGGTCGGGGATGGGCATGGCGGCGCTCGCGCTCGGGGGACTGCTGCCGCGCGAGCAGGCCCAAGCCGCGGCGAGCTCTGCGGCTCAAAATCCCCTTGCGCCCAAACCAGCACCGCTGCCGGCCAGGGCCAAGCGCGTCATCCATATCTTCGCCAACGGCGGTCCGTCGCAGGTGGACACGTTCGACCCCAAACCGCTGCTGGCGAAATATGCCGGCCAGCCACTGCCGCACGGCCACCTGCCGACCGAGCGTCCGACCGGGGCCGCGTTCCCATCGCCCTTCGCCTTCAAGAAGTTTGGCCAAAGCGGCACCGAAGTCAGCGAGCTTTTTCCACGCGTGGCCGAGCACGTAGATGACATTGCCGTCATTCGTTCGATGGTCGCCGATATTCCAAATCACGAGCCTTCGCTGCTGTTGATGAACTGCGGCGAAGCCCGCCTGCCGCGACCCAGTCTCGGCAGTTGGCTCACCTATGGCCTGGGCAGCGAGAATCAAAACCTGCCCGGCTTCGTGGCCATGTGTCCTGGCGGGCTGCCGATTCAGGGGAACCAGAATTGGCAAGCAGGATTTCTGCCCGGCATCCACCAGGGCTCCTACGTCGACACGCAGCACAACCAGGTCGACAAGCTCATCGAGCACATCAACAGCTCGCTTCCGCCCGAGCGTCAGCGTCGTCAACTGGACCTGGTGCAAGCCTTCAATCAGTTGCATATGGAGCGGTCGGCCCGCGACCGGCAACTCGAAGCCCGCATTCAGTCCTTCGAGCTTGCGTATCGCATGCAGAGCGAAGCGGCCGAGGCGTTTGACACCAGCCGCGAAGAGGCCCACGTGCTCGAAATGTATGGTTCGAGCGCCTATGCCCGGCAGTTGTTGCTCGCGCGCCGGCTGGTCGAGCGCGGCGTTCGCTTCGTGCAAGTATGGCATGGCGCCGGTCAGCCCTGGGATTCGCACAACGACATTGGCGACCACCTGAAGCTCGCGCGCGAGAGCGACCAGCCGATCGCGGCGCTACTGACCGATCTCAAACAACGAGGGCTGCTCGACGACACGCTCGTGATCTGGGGTGGCGAATTCGGCCGCACGCCCACGGTCGAGCTCTCGAACCCACTGATCGGCACGGCCAAAACCAATGGCCGCGACCACAACCATTATGGGTTCAGCATGTGGCTGGCCGGCGGCGGCGTGCGCGGTGGAAGCGTCTATGGAGCGACGGACGAGTTCGGTTTCAAGGCCGTCGAGAAGCCGGTACACGTGCACGACCTGCACGCCACGATCTTGTGGCTGCTGGGCTTCGACCACGAGCAGTTTACGTTCAGCTACGCCGGACGTGAGTTTCGCCTGACGGACGTGCACGGCCGCGTGGTCAAAGAGCTGCTCGCCTGAAAAACGGCTCGTGCCTTAGCTAGCCCCCGCCCGCCAGCAGCGCATCCGCCCATCGATTTGCGCCGCGGCGGGTGAGAATTTCTGCGGACGATCCGCTCGCATAACCGATAGCACCGTTAGAGTCGGATCCGAACCCGTCCATTTGCCGCTAGGCAATGAATCCCATGCGTCGCGCTGCCCCTTGGATTTTATTTCTCGCCAGCACGCTGGCCGCGACAGGCTGTTGCAACGGCATCTATGGGCGGCTGCAGGATGGGTGGCTGTGGAACAATGCACGACTCGATTACTATCCGCAGAACTACCCACCGCCGCCGAAAACGACTCCCCCTGGGCCCGTTACTTCGGCCAAGCTTCCGCCGACGCCTGGAGTGGACTAAGTGAGCGGAAAAAGCCAGCGCCTACCCCGGCGTGCACTTGAGAGGGCGGCCGCTACGCGGCCCGAAACCGCCCTTCGTCCAAGCGGACCTGCTCGTCGAGCACTGATTTTTCCAAGTGCGCGTTGACTTCGGCCATTCCCAGCACCAGGTGAAAGCCGGGCAGCTTCGACCACAACTTGCGGGCGATCTCATAGACGGTCATCGACTCGCCCGAGGACAGAATCTTCAGGATGGCCCGCTCGCGCTCCAGGTGATGTTCCTTGAGTTCCGCGCAGCGCTCGGCCAGGTTCGAAAATGGCTTGCCATGGCCGGGCAGCACGACCAGATCGTCCGCCTGCAGCTTTGCGACTTTGTCCAGCGAATCAAGAAACCGGCTAACCATGCCGCTGCGACGCAACTCGCCCGCGCCAATATTGGGCGAAATGGTGGGCAGCACGTGATCGCCGCTGAAGAGATGGCGGCCATAGCGCAGCGAAATGCTGCCCTGCGTGTGGCCGGGGGTATGAATTACCTCGAGCGCGTGGCCGCTTACGAACAACGTATCGCCATCGCGAAGTTTTTGGGCCAGCGTTTGTCGCGCAAAGCGCTTTCCATGGCCCAGGAACTTGACCAGGTTTTCGATTTCGAACTCTGGCGTGTGAAAGGCACGCAAGCGACTGCAAACCAGCGGCACGTATTCCTCGTGGCGGCGGTCGAGATCGCCCACGCCTTCCCAGTCATCTTCGTGCACGTAGACGGTAGCGCCCGAGCGCTCGCGAATGTCGGCGGCCAGCCCAATGTGGTCGGCGTGCTTGTGGGTGAGCACCACCTGCCGCACGTCTTCGAGCTTGAGCCCACGCTGGGCAAGGCCCGCCTCGACGGCCGCGAGCGCCTCGGGCGTGCCGATGCCGGTGTCGACCAGCGTGAGCGGATCGCCGGCGATGACGTACAGGTTGATCGTGCCTTCGAACATCGGGCTGGGAACGCCGATGCAGAAGATCTCGGGCTCGGCTGCGTTTGACACGAGCTACTTTCCGGTGAAGGCGGGAGGGCGTTTTTCCAGAAAGTGCGCGACGCCCTCCTTGAAGTCTCGGCTGGCGAAGCTCTGCACCATTTCTTCGTTGGCCGTTTCGATTGCCTCGGAAAGGTTCTGGAAAATGGCGTTGTAGACTTGCCGCTTGATGACGCGCGTGGAGCGCGGCGAAGACGCGCTGGCGAGCTCCAGTGCATACTTGCGAACTTCGGCCTCGAACTCGGCTTGAGGAATCACGCGGTTCACGAGCCCGATCCGCAGGGCTTCGGCGGCGTCAATCAGCCGGGCCGAATACAGCAGATCGAGGGCATTGGAAACGCCAACGAGTCGAGGCAGCAACCAGCTAATGCCATGTTCGGCGATCAGCCCACGACGCGCGAAGGCGGTGCTGAAGCGCGCCTGATCGGACGCGAAGCGCAGGTCGCAATAGAGCGTGATCACCAGCCCCAAGCCCGCCACGGGCCCGTTGATCGCGCACAGAATCGGTTTCTCGATCGCGAGCAGATAGGAATAGGTTTGCTGAAAATCCTGTCGCACGCCGGCGCGCGGCTTGGGGCCAAATCGCTTGCCCATCAGCTCCTTGAGCGTCTCGGCGGTATTGTTGGATTGGGCAAGCCCGTCGAGGTTGGCCAGGTCGGCCCCGGCGCAAAAACCTCGACCCGCCCCGGTCAGCACGATCACGCGCACGCCCGGGTCGGCCTCGGCCGCCTGCATGGCCTCGGCGACCTCTTGCTCCATGGTCGTGGTCCAGGCGTTCAGCTTTTGCGGCCGGTTGAGCGTGACGGTCGCGACTCCCTCGGCCACGTTGTAGAGGATTTCGGAATAGGACATGGGTTGTGCTCCAAGCTGTGCGGTGATGTGCCTAGGTTGCAGCAGCGTTAGTGTGTGGTCGCGGTGCGCGCGCGTTCGTGCTCTTCGATCAGCTCGCGCTTCAGAATCTTGGCCGAAGGACCCTTGGGCAGCGGCGTGTCGCGGATTTCGACGATCCGCGGATACTTGAAGGCGGCGATGCGTTCCTTGCAGTAGGCCTGAATCTCATCTTCCGATGCCTTGCTGCCGGGCTTCAGATAGACGACGGCCTTGATCTCCTCACCCAGCTCGTCGTGCTTCACGCCCACCACCGCCGCTTCGGCGACGGCCGGATGTTCGTAGAGCAGCTCTTCGATTTCGCGCGGGTAGATGTTAAAGCCGCCGCGAAGGATCATGTCCTTCTTGCGGCCGACGATATACAGATAGCCCTCTTCGTCGAGCTTTCCGATGTCGCCGGTGTAGAACCACCCGTTTTTCAGGATTTGAGCGGTGGCTTCCGGCTGCTTGTAGTAGCCCTTCATCACGTTGACGCCGCGGATCAGCACCTCGCCCTCTTTGTTTGCCGGCAGGGTCTTGCCGTTGTCGTCGACGATCTTGATCTGACAACCCCAGATGGCCTTGCCGCACGAGCCGGCTTTGGGCTTGATCGGTCCCTGGCTCCAGGTTGCCGTGGGCGATGTTTCGGTCAGCCCATAACCTTCTTGAATGGGAAAGTTGTAGTTCTTTTGCCAAAAATCCAGAGTCTCGACGGGCATCGGCGCGCCGCCGCTGCCGCACATTCTGAGCGAGCTCAAGTCATACTTGGCCCGGTCCGGGTGGTTGAGCATGGTGTGATACATGGTGGGCACGGCGGCAAAGTGCGTCACCTTGTCGCGCTCGATCATCTGTAGGGCCAGCGCTGGATCAAACCGCGGCATGCAGGTCATCGTGCTGCCCAGCGCCAGCACGGTGTTCATCACGCACGACTGGCCAAACGAATGGAACAGGGGCAGCACCGCCATGCGCACTTCGTTCGGCTGGCGCGGCTCGCCGGTCAGCTCCGGCAGCACTCGGCATTGATAGAACAAGTTGAAGTGCGATAGCTCGGCGCCCTTGGGCTTGCCGGTCGTGCCGCTCGTGTAGCCGATCACCGCGGTGTCCTCGGGCGTGCGCGCCACGACCTCGAACTCGGGCGAGCCCGCGCCGATCAAATCTTGCAACCGGTGCACGTTGGGGTCGTCAACGGCCGGGGCGGGGCGGACAAAGTCAACGACGATCAGGTGGTGGCAAGTCTCCACGTTGCGATAGGCTTCCAGCGCTTCGTCCAAAAACTCCGTGCAACAGATCAGCCCGATGGCCTCGCTGTCGGAGAGCAAGAACTCGATTTCGCGCGCCTTGTAGAGCACGTTGATCGGCACCACGACGCCGCCGGGCTTCAGAATGCCGTAGTAGCCGACGACGAACTCCGGGATGTTCGGCAGCATGAGCACCATCTTCTGGCCGGGGTGCAGGCCGAGCTTGACGAGCGAGTTCGCCAGGCGGTTGGTAACGGTTTCGAGCTCCTGGTAGCTCAACTTGCGCTCGCCAAGAATCACCGCGGTGCGATCCGGAAATCGCTCTGCGTTTTCCGTCAACACCATAGCCAGATTCAACATCGAGATGGTCTCCTAGCCTGAAACGACGCGA
>DATJEN010000053.1:0-26784 GCA_035496575.1 Pirellulales bacterium | reverse complement strand
GCCGCTGCGCGCGGTTTTTTTCATCTCACGTTTGCGCTGCCCACCTGGCGCGGCATGCTTTCCTATGGATTGCCCTTCGTACCACACCACGTTCAAGCGGTGGCGCTGGCCTTGTTCGGCCAGTACATGGTCCGCGAAATGTTGGGACTCGGCGACGCGGGGCTTTACAACATGGCCACCAAGTTCGCCATGCCGGTAGCCTTCGTGGTCACCGCGGTGCAGAATTCTTGGACGGCCTACAAATTCCAGATCCACGCCGAGGACGAAGACCCCAAATCGTTTTTCCGCTCGACCTTCACATACTACGTGGCGGGGCTTTCCTATCTGTGGGTGGGCGTGTGCTTCTGGGGGCCAGAGATGGTCCGCCTGATTACCGCTGAAAATTTTCACTCGGCAGCCGGGCTGGTGTGGGCCACCAGCTTGATTCCAGTCGCGCAGGGCGTGTACTTCATGTCGGGAACCGGAATCGAGCTGACAAACGACACACGCGCCTTTCCGCTGGTGAGCCTGGCCGGGCTGATCACGGTGGTCGGTGGGGCGTTCGCCTTCGTGCAGTCCTGGGGAGCTCTCGGCGCGGCGCTGGCCACCGTGTTGGGATGGGTGGTGATGGGCGTCTTGACCTATTACTTCTCGCAACGCCGCTTCGCTATTGAATATGACTGGGCCACGGTCTGCTGCCTCGGCGCGCTGGGCATTCTGTGCGCCGTGATCAGTTGGGCCGTGCAGCCAATGCCGCTGGCCGCGCGATTGATCTGCGCGCTTGCGGTTTCGCTTGTCTATCCCCTGGCCGCGTTTCTGCTGTTACTGCGATCGCGGCAAGAACGCCACCGCATGCACATCTTGCTCGCCAAAGTGGGCTGGGCGGGTTCGCACCGATAACCGTGGCACTATCCGATTACGTACTGTATCGCCTCGCCAGGAACTGGCCCTCGCCCATGGCCCGCATGACTAGCGAGCTGGAGGCCGAACCTGGGACCGAAGCCTATGACATGGCATATGCCCAGCATCAGTTCGACTACAAGGTGCGCAACGGCATTCTGCGCGAGGTGACGGGCCTCGAGGTTTTGGAAATTGGGGCAGGTCACGGCGGCATTTCGTGCTTTCTGGCGGCTGTCGGCGCGAAACGCGTCGTGGCCATCGATCTCAACACGAAGCATCTCGAGTTCGCGCGCCGATTCGCCCAGACCGTCTCGGGCCGCTATGGGGCCGGTTTCGAGCTGCCCGTCACGTTTCTGGAGATGAGCGCAGACCGCATGTCGTTTGCGGATGGTAGCTTCGACATGGTGCTGGCCGACAATGTCTTCGAGCATTTCACCGAGCCCGAAGCGGTCATGCGTGAAGCGTTTCGGGTGCTGCGGCGCGGTGGCGGGATGCTGGTGCCGGTGTTCTCGTCGATTCTGAGCAAGTATGGGTTGCACCTGAAGCACGGCTTGAAAATGCCCTGGGCCAATTTATTCTTCTCCGAGCGAACCATCATCCGGGCCATGCAACGCCTGGCCATGGACGAGCCGCGGATCGCCGAGTGGTATCCCGGGCTGGGTGATAGTCCCGTCCGCGTGCGGGATTTGCGGCGCTATAAAGACCTGAACGACATTACGTACGCCGAATTCAAGCGCATGGCGGCACGCTGTGGCTTTAAGGTCGAAATGTTCTCCGTATTCGGAACTCGGCTGGGAAAGGTAATCGGCCGGTTGCCAGTCGTGCGCAGCAGCAAGATTAGCGATATCTTGTCTACCGGCGCGGCTGCCTATCTGCGTAAGCCCGGTTAACAGTGGGCCCTTGATGTCGACCGTTCAACAAGCCGAAACCAACAAGCACAGTTCGATTCTGGACTGGATTAGTGAGGTTCACGAGCAGTTGCGCTCGGGTCCCCCAGGCGCGCTGTTGGAATTCAATGGGATCGACGTCGGCGAGGTGCTGCTCTCACCCCTATACCTGGCCGCGCTCAATGCTCTGCGCAGCGGGCCAGCAAAGAAACGGTCGCGCGGGCGTTTGTGGTTCGACCGGGCACGCAACTGGGCGTATTGGACCAAGATCGCCCTTCGAACACGCCGCGCGAGTCGACGCTCGGCTCAGCCTGGGCCCGCGGATTTCTTGCTGTGGTCGCGAGACATCACGCACTCTTTAGTGCTGCATCCGGTTACTGAAGCGCTGCGACAGCGTGGCGCGAGCGCCCGATTGTTGAGCTGCAACACCAGCGTCTTCGATGCTTTGGTATCACAAGATCCGAGCACGGTACTGACGCAGGCGGCGTGGGCCAATCGTTTGCGCGAAGCACACGGCGAGGGCTCGCGGCGGGCGGCCGAACTGGCCAAGAGCTCGTCATGGTCATTGCCCCCGTTGGGCGACCGCTCCGGCGAGCAGATGGAAAAGTCTGTGCGCCGCGTGCTAACCGTGCTGCTGCCGGTTGCGCTGGAAACGGCTGTCGCGGCCGACGCGGCGCTCGATGCCTTTGGGTCCAAGCTACTCGTGGTCGGCAATGACCTCACGCTCGAGGGCCGCATTGGCTGCCGGATTGCCAGCAAACGTAGCGTGCCCACGGCCGTTTTCATGCACGGGAGCATTGCAGGCGATCCGCTCCAGTCGAGACACATTGCAGACAGAGTTTTTGTGAACGGCAGCATTCATATTCGAGAACTGGCCGAGCAAGGCGTGCCAGCCGCGAAGGTCGTCGTGTGCGGCGCGCCGAACCTCGACAAGCGGCCTCGGCAAACCGGCCTCATTCATCCCTTGTTGCAGGCGCGGTTGGGACTGCATTCGGGCCGACCCTGGATTCTGGTCGCCACCAGCGGTCCCGGCCACCGCATCTCGCACAAGCATCACCAGGTAGTCATTGAGAACCTTGCTCGCCTAGCTGCCGAGTGTGCGGACGTGCCCGTGGTGGTCAAACTGCATCGCAAGGACCGGCTGGAGTACTACCAACAGGCGCTGCAAAACCAACGGCACCGCTTGATCCTGGTGCGCGAGGAATCTGCTGGATTCCCGCGAGGCATTTTCGAGTGGCTGACGGGCTGCTCCGTGGTTCTGACCGGCGCTTCGACGGTGGCCGTCGAAGCCATGTTGATGGACGTGCCCGTCATTACGATGGATTTCTGCCAAGAGATCCGCGGCGTCGACTTTATCGATGCCGGCGCCACGACTCACGTGCAAAACGCCGATGCGCTGCGGGACGCCGTGCGGCATTGCCTGGCGTCGGGCACAAGCTCGACCGCGCAAGCCGTGCGAAAGTATTTGGGCGAAGCCTATTTCGCCCTGGATGGCTGCTCGTCGGATCGCGCGGCCGCATCGCTGATGGAGATGGCCGGTGCCTAGCGGTTCGCGGATGCTTCGCCTCCTGAAATTCGACGAGCCACGTAACTAACCATGTGCGGAATCGCCGGATTGTGGAACGTCAACCATCCTCAGCCGGGCGCGGCTGTGCGCACGATGCTCGATGCCATGCGCCATCGAGGGCCCGACGGTGACGGGATGGTCGAATATGCGGGCGGAGCAGCCGGAATGGTGCGTCTGGCGCTGGTCGATCTTTCGAGCCGCGGCCAGCAACCGCTGTGGTCGAATGATGGGCGAGTCGCCATTCTCTTCAACGGCGAAATGTACAACTTCCGCGAGGAGCGCGAACGTCTGGCGGCCGCCGGTTACACTTTCCGCACCACCACCGACACGGAAGTCTTGCTGAATTTGTATCTCGAACGTGGCCTCGATTTCCACGAGCGCGTGCGAGGCATGTACGTGTTGGCGTTCCTGGATTGGCGGCAGACTTCGCCAGGCAATTCGCCGGTCATGGTGCTGGCGCGAGGTCCGCTGGGTATCAAGCACCTGTACCTGACCAACCCGGGCGGCGACCCGAATCGAGTTATCTTCTCGTCCGAAGTGCGCGCTTTGTTGGCGGCGGGGTTGGCCGAGCCGCGCGTGGATCCAGAATCGCTGGCCTCTTACTTGGCGCATGGATTCGTCGTGCAAACCAAGACCATGCTGGCCGGCGTTCGCATGCTCGAACCCGGCACGCTCGAGCGCTATGCTCCCGGCGAGCCCGTATCGCGCAAGCGTTTTTGGAAGTTGCCCGAGGTTGAATCTCGAGCGGAAACCCTGGATGCGGCCGCCGAGCGACTACGCAGCGTGCTGGACGAGAGCGTGCGCTTACACGCGTTGGCCGACGCGCCCATCGGGGCGTTCTTGAGCGGCGGCATCGACTCCACCGGCATTGTGGGCTTGATGCGGCGTCACGTCAGCTTATTGAGGACGTACACGGTCAAATTCCCGGATGTTCCCGGCACGGACGAGGCGCGCGAAGCAGCCGAAGCGGCCAAAGTGTTCGATTGCCTGCACACCGACGTGGAGGTGACGGGACGCGAAGTCGCCGACATCTTGCCGCGGTTTGCATTCGAGCTCGATCAACCCAGCGTCGACGGTCTGAATACCTGGCTCATCTCGCGCGCGGCAGCCCGCGACGTCAAGGGTGTGTTGTCCGGGGTCGGGGGCGACGAATGGTTTGCCGGTTACCCGGTCACGCGACGCATGGTGCGCTACGAAACGACTTTCAATGGCCGCTTGCAAGCCCTGGCGGGCCAGCTGGCCTCGGTTTCGGCCGGCTGGATACCCAATGGCCGATTGCGCGAGCGCGCGGAAAACCTGGCCACGCGGCGCAGTGCGCTGGCCACCTGGTTGCAAGCGCACTCGGTTTTTCGAGGCACGTTGGCGCGCCGCATGGCCGGCGTGAGCGCGGGGCAACTGGGTGAAGACGCCAGTATCGAGGCCGTGCTCGCCATCGACGATCCGCATTGGCGACAGGAATCGCCGGTCGGCTTGTCGTGCCTGTTGGATACGCGCGTGTACATGATCCACCAGTTGTTGCGCGACTCTGACGCAACCAGCATGGCACATTCATTGGAGCTGCGCGTGCCGTTGGTGGATGCCAAGCTGGCCAGCTTCGCGCGCAGTTGTCCGGACGAATACAAGCTGAATATGGACGGAGGCGCCAACAGCGAATATCAATCGAGCGGGGCGAAGCGGGTTCTGATCAAGGCACTCGCCGACATCTTGCCCCCCTCGATTGCAACCAGGCGGAAGCGTGGCTTTACGCTGCCGTTTGAACACTGGATGCGAGGACCGCTGGCGGGCCTCGTTGAAGACACGTGTAGTCACGAGACGATCAAGCGACGCGGTCTGATCGACCCCGAATTGCTCGGCCCCGTGCGGCAGGCCGCACGTTCGCAAGCGTCTGGCAGCCTCTACCCGGCGCTGTGGTCGCTCATGATCCTTGAGTTATGGTGCCGCAGCGTGCTCGATCCGTTTGCGCAACCGGCGACCGCAACCTGCTCGGCCGGGGTTTAACCGGCGTAAGGAGGGAAATCCGAAGTTTGCTGAAACAGCCGACAACCACGAGCGTGCCTGCAACCGCCCTCGGCGACGCCGAGCAGAGCCAGGTTTCCGGTGGAATTGCGGCGCGGACGCGCGCCAGCCTGCGCGAGTTTGGCAATTTCTGCGCGAGCCAGCCGATGTGGCTGGCCACCATGACGCTTTTCGTCCTCACCTGGACGATTGAGCTGTACGTGGTGCAGGACGTTACGCTCATCTACCCCAACGAGACCACGCTGCGGTTTGCCTTTTGGGCCCCGAAAATTCGCCTGGCTCTCGACCTGCTGTTTGTCACGTGCCTGACGCTGTGCCTGCGGCGGCGCTGGTTGGCCGTGCTCGTCATCTTGGGGTACTTCGCCTATTTGGGGTTGCTGACATACTTTCATTATTTTCAGCGGCCGTTATCGATGTTGACGATCTTTGGCAACTGGCGCGAAGGCGTGCAGCTAAGCGGGTTCGCCCTGAATTTAATTCCGTTGCAAGCCGCCGTGATGCTGGCATTAGCGCTTGCCTGTGAGCTGGGGGCGCTTGTGCTGTCGCGCGGAGCGTCGATGCCCCGCCGCGGTGGCTTGATTGCCGGTGCGCTCGTCGGGACAGCCTATTGCGGGCTATACCTGGTCACCTTGGGGCTCGATCCGCTCGACGCGGTGCAGACGACGCGCGGCGTGGGACGGCTGGGAGAGATTCGCGGCTACATGGGCCCATGGTTCGCCGAATGGTATTACCTGCGCGACAACAAGGTGTTGGAACAGGCGCTTGAATATCGGAAGGTCAAGTACGACCGCCTCGCGCCAATCGAGGCCGATATCCCCATTCACAAGCACCTGGTGATCCTGCAAGCGGAGAGCCTGGATTACAACGTGCTGGGTTATAAGGTCGACGGAACAATAGAGGTTACCCCGTTCCTCAATGCGCTGCGCAAGCGATCGATGTTCTACCGCGTGACGGCCATGCACTTTAATGGCTCGTCGGACGCGGACTTCGCCGCGCTGAACGCCGTGAGCGGCTCGCGGCACGAGAACACGTATTTAATTCCTGGCTACCCCTACGAGAACACCACTCCGCAAGCGCTCGCGCGAGTTGGCTTCGAAACCTATAGCTTCCACGGCAATAGCGGCGAGTTCTACAGCCGCCGCGGAGCCTTCGAGCAGATGGGCTTTGCGGGGCTGGTATTTCAGGAAGAGCTCGAGCGCGACTACGCTGCCAAGAGCGATCGCTGGGGAGTGAAAGATGCCGATGTGCTGGCCGTCTCCGCGCAGAAAATGCGCACCGCGCATTCGCCCACCTGCCACTTCGTGATCACCTTGACCACCCACGTGCCATACAACCAATTGCCTGCGTCGGAGTTCCAGATATTTCCGCGACCGCGCACGATTGTCGAGAATTACCTCAACAACATGCGATACCTGGACAACTGCTTGCGTGAATACGTGACGGCGCTGGGCTCAGGCACAACCATCGTCATCTATGCCGACCACCCGACCGAAGAAGGAGACAGCGATTTCTCGCCAGATCGCGCGAACGGACGAGAATTCATTCCTTGCTTCATCTATGACAGTGACGACGATTTGAGCAAGCTGCAAAAAACCCGCAAGCTGGCGGCCGCACGCGATGGAACGCTCAACCTGGTTGACGTGATCAACTATGTGCGCCATCAGGTCGAGCGGCAATTCAACGTCAGCAACGAACCGTCCCAGGAACATGCCGAACCCGTCACGCGATAGCGCGATTCTGTCGGCGGACAAGCAGGCCGTGGAAGCACTGCGCGATACGGTCGTGCTGATCCCGGCTGCCGGCCGCGTGGCCGAGGGCGTCATGGCGCTGGCCAACATCGGCTGCCCCGCGATGGTGCCGGTGGCGGGCCGACCGGTCATCCATTGGACCCTGCGCTATCTGCGCTCGCTTGGGCTGCGACGATTCGTGATTGCCGTGTCGCGGCGCGGGATGTTTGTCGAAGATTTCGTCGAATGCACATTCGGCCAGGATTGCGAAATCTCGTTCATCGTGCCCAGCAGCGAAGGAGGAGTGGGTCAAACCGTCTTCGAGCTGGCCGAACAGGCGCAAGGATCGTCGGCCTTGGTGGTGCTTGGCGACACACATTTTCGATTCGCCGACGCGAGCGTGCTCAAAACGAGCGATCCTTTCGTGCTGGTGGAGAACGTGGAGGATTCGTATCGCTGGTGCGTGTCCGAAACCGACGAGCGTGGCTTCGTGACGGCCTTGCGCGACAAAGAACCCGAGCTGCCCGGTCCGCTGCAGGCGCTGATTGGCGTGTACTACTTCCCGCGGCTGGACGGATTGCGAACCGCGGCCCGCGAGGCGGTCGAATCCTCTGGAAAAAGCGGCCGGCGCACGGAGCTGGCACACATCCTGGCGAACGTCAGCCGCGAAGCGCCGATCCGCGCGGTCAAGGCCGGCGACTGGCTGGATTGCGGCAATCCTGACCGGCAGGCGACGTCTCACCGGACCCTGCTGCAGAAGCGAGAATTCAACGATCTCTCGATCGACAGCGTGCTCGGCACGGTCACCAAGCGCAGCCGATACGTCGAAAAGTTCCTGGATGAGATCAACTATTTACGGCTGCTTCCGCCAGACCTCGGCGTGCTGTTTCCGCGCGTGGTGGGCTACTCGACCGACTGGCAGGATCCTTGGCTCACGCTGGAATACTACGGCTACCCGACCCTGGCCGAAGTTTTCGTATTCGAAAACGTCGATCCAGGCATTTGGGAACAGATTTTTGTTCACTTGCGCGACATCCTGTTACAGGGCTTCATGACCCATCGCAGGCCCCTGGCGGCGGGCGTGGTCGAAGAAATGTATCTCGGCAAAACACGCAGGCGCCTGGAGACCATGCGGGCGCCCGATGAGCTGCTGGCGCTCGTCGCTCACGATGGCCCGGTGACGCTGAACGGCCGCGAAGTGCCAAACCTGCCGGCTCTGTGGGGGCGCCTGGAAAACGAAGTGGCGCGCCTGGCAGAGAATGTTCAGGGCGCGGTCGTGCATGGCGACCTTTGTCTTTCGAACATCCTGTACGATCTCCGCTCGCGCATCTGCAAGCTGCTCGACCCGCGCGGCAGCTTTGGCGCGGCGGGTATCTATGGCGACCCGCGCTACGACGTCGCCAAGCTATACCACTCGATTTATGGACTGTACGACTTCATTACGAACGACTTGTTCCACGTATCGGTCGACGGAGCGCGGATGGACCTCGACATTCGTTCGCGGCCCAGCCACCGGCACATTCTCGAGCGATTCGAGAAGGTGTTCTTCGCCGAGTTCGATCGCCGCGAGATCTTGCTGATCACGGGCCTGTTGTTCGCCAGCATGCCCGCTTTGCACTATGACGCGCCGCGTCGTCAGTTGGCGATGTACGGGCGGGCCCTCGAGATTTTTGGCCAGTTGTTGTCGCCGGCTTATGCCGAGCAGGTGTAAGGGCACGCGTTTGCGGATTTGCATCGATTTGGATGGCGTGGTGTGCCGGCTGCGAGAGCCAGGCCAGACGTACGCCGAGCTAGAGCCAGTTCCGGGCGCGGTGGAAAAAATTCGCGCGCTGAAAGCCGCGGGACACTACATCATCCTGGCGACCGCGCGGCACATGAAAACCTGCGAAGGCAACGTGGGAATGGTCGTCGCCCGCCAGGGAGCGGTCACGCTCGATTGGCTGAGCCGGCATCAGGTTCCCTACGACGAGATTCACTTCGGCAAGCCGCATGCGCAGGTATACATCGACGACAATGCGGTTCGCTTTGAGTCCTGGGACGTCATTGCCGGCGATGGATCGAACTTGCCCGACAGCACCGAACATCGCCAGGCGGCT
The DNA here is from genome assembly GCA_035496575.1 of Pirellulales bacterium. Lineage (GTDB taxonomy): Bacteria > Planctomycetota > Planctomycetia > Pirellulales > PALSA-1355 > PALSA-1355. Next base: position 17,612 of record DATJEN010000053.1, on the reverse strand, counting down.
TCTGGGGATGGCGAGGCGCGCTCGCCACGATGAACATCGTGATGCCCATGGCTGGTCGCGGCAGCCGCTTTGCCGAGCGCGGGGTGACGACTCCCAAGCCGTTGATTCCGGTGCGCGGCAAGCCCATGTATGCATGGGCGACCGACGGTTTGCCGCTGGCGAGCGCGAAGCGATTGATCTTTGTGTGCCTGAGGGAACATTTAGTCGGCAGTGGCTTGGAAAGTGACATTCGCACGCGTTACGCGGACTATAGCCCGGTGGTGATTCCGTTGGACGAAGTGACGCAGGGCCAGGCTTGCACGGTTCTGAAGACGCGAGAATGGATCGACTCGGACGAGCCGCTTTTGATTTTCAATGCCGACACCTATTGCCCTACGACGATCGCGGCCGCGCTCGACGCCTGGGGGTCGCGGGTCGAGGGCGCGCTCGACGTGTTCGAAGCGGCGGGCGATAAGTGGAGCTTTGCCAGGCTCGATGGCGCGGACCGTGTCGTCGAAACCGCTGAAAAGCGGCGCATTTCGGAATGGGCCAGCACCGGATTGTATTATTTTCGCCGCGGTCGCGATTTCGTGCGGCATACCTTGGCCATGATCGAAGCCAACGAGCGTTCGAACAACGAGTTCTACGTGGCCCCGGTTTACAACCGGCTGATCGCCGCGGGCGCCGACGTGCGGGCCAACAAAATCGAGCGGGTGTGGGTGCTCGGCACGCCGGAAGATCTCGACCATTTCGAACGGAATTATCCCCCCAGTCCATGACGCTGCCCAAGCGAGTGTTGCACGTTCTCAATAGCGCCGGCGGCGGCGCGGCCATGAGCACGATTGCGCTGGCCAGGGCACTGGCGGAGCAGGGAATCACAAGCGCCGCGGTGTGCCATGACGTTGGCGCCCCGGAAGAGCGCGAGGCACTCAAGCAGGCAATGCCGGGCGGGATTCTGTTTGCGCGGCTGTATTGGTGGAATCGAAAAACTCGCATGCCGCTGTGGCGCCGGCCCCTGGCAGAGTTCAAGCAAGTTCTGATGACCGGCTGGTCGCGCGGGTCCGCGGCTCGCGTCGCCGATTTTGCAAGGGACACCCGGGCCGACTTGATTCATACCAACACGATTCTGACGCCCGAAGGTGGGCTTGCCGCGCGTGCGCTCCACTTGCCCCATGTGTGGCACGTGCGCGAGCTGCTCGGGCCGAACAATCCGTTTCGCCTCGCGCGAGAGGGGGCTGCATTTGGCCAATACATGCAAGAGCATTGCTCGAAGCTGGTCGCCAACTCGCACGCCAGCGCGGCCGCCATTCGCAGTTGGGTTCCGGACGATCTGCTCGAAGTCGTGCCCAATGGCATCGATTGCGCTCGATTCGAACCGCGCGGGTCGCGCGCGAAGCCGGGCCGCGTCGTGGTCGCCATGGTTGGCAACGTAACCAGCCGCTCCAAGAAACACGCTCTCTTCATCGAGGCGGCTGCACGCGCTGATCGCGACCTGCCAATCGAATGGCGCATCTATGGGCACCTTCCGGCGGAAGGAGATGCCTACCTGGGCGACCTGCGCGCGCGCGTCGCCCGCGCCGGCCTGAACGAGCGCGTGACTTTTGCAGGCTTCGTGGCCGACCCGGTCGATATCATGCGCGAAGTCGATCTGGTCGTGCACCCGGCCGACAACGAGTCGTTTGGCCGTGTCGTCGTGGAAGCCATGGCGGCGGCCCTGCCGGTTGTGGGCGTCGCTGGCGGTGGCGTCGCCGAAATCATCCAGCATGGCGAAACGGGGCTGCTGGCCGAACCCGACGATCCCGCGAGCCTGGCAAGCTGCATCGAACAGATCGCGCGCGATGAGTCGCTCGCGCGCACATTTGGCGCGGCCGGCCGGCAACGAGCGATGGATACTTATTCGCTCGCGGCTAACGTCAAGGGGATTTTGCGGGTGTACGAGGAAGCCATGCAAAAGCCGGTCGGAATGCAGACCGCCGCACTGGCCACGGTCGCGCACTAACCAACCCATGAAATTTTCGATCTGCATCCCGAACTACAACTACGAGCGCTATCTCGGCCGCACGATCGAGAGCATTCTGGCGCAGCACGATCCGGATTTTGAAATCCTGGTGTCGGACAACGCGAGCACCGATGGCTCCGTCGCGCTGGTCCAATCCTTCAACGACTCGCGCATTCATTTGCACGTGAACGCGTGCAACGTGGGCTTTAGCGGAAATCTGGATCGGTCAGCCCGCATGGCAACGGGCGAATGGATGATCATGCTCTCGTCCGACGATTTGATGCGGCCGGGCGCGCTGGCGGCCTATCGCAAGCTGTATGAGCACTTGGGTCCCGGCCGCGAGCGTGCGATCGCCAGCGCGAGCTGGGACGTCATCGATTCAAACGATCAGGTTACCGGCCAAACCGGCCCCGACCCGAGCCTGTGGAAGCAGGAAGACCGCCAGGCGGAGCTCGAGCGGCTGCTGGGAGCGCCCGTGTATGCGGTTCGCGGGGATGAACTGCTGGCGCGCTGCCTGCGGCAGATGAAGAACCCGTTCAATTTCGCGGCGACGGTGTATGGCCGGCCGCTCTATGAAGCGGTCGAAGGTTATGGCGGCGGACGGCTATTCAATCCCGACAAGTGGTTTCATTGGAAGGCGCTGGCCATGGGCGGGATGGCCTATTTCATCGACCAGCGGTTGTTTGCCTACCGTTGGCACGGGGACAATCAGGCAGCCCAGGAAAGCGCGACGAGCGCGCTTAAGTTCTTGGTGGATGAATACGTTTCGACCCTCGAGCTCGATGGCAGCACGCTCGGGAAAATCGGCCTCACGCGAGACGCCGTGCTGGATGCGTTCGTTGAACACGATATCGCCCGGCATGGGCTAGCAACGCTGGCGCGGGGCCAGCGGCTCCGCGCGCGGAGAATTCTGGATTTTGGCCGTGCCGCCTACCCGCAACACGTTCGTCGCAACCGCAAGGCGCGGGCCTTGGGGGCGCTGTTGTTTCTGGGGCCGCTCGGAGCTCGTTTGGCCGCCAGGGCTTATCGCTCGCACCAGGCCCGCAGCAAACAGCAAAATGGCAATGAGTGCTAAAATAACTTTGATTGGTTTTGTCCCGCGCAGCTCCGGATTTAGGCGGTGAATAGCGGTTTGACCACCTCTTCGACAGCGCGCGTGCCAGGGCTCATGGATTCATTGTCCGCCGCCCGGGCCCGCGCTGCGCTATCGGTGCGCGGCCTGTCGGCCACGGGCGTTTTGCTATTCATCACGTCGGTATTGGTCGTGGCTTCGGGCTATACCAGCTTGCGGCCCGACGTGATGGGCCTGGCCTTGCACCCGTACCTGGTGCCGGTGGCGCTTGCGCTGCCGTTCGTGCTGATGGCGCGGATTGCCGAGTTTCCGATCCGCATTTTGGTGGCGTTGCTCGTCTTTACGTTCATGTACTGCTTCTCGGTCGTGAACGGAGCGAGCGTCGCCGTTGGCGAAATATTCAAAACGGGATCGGCCGTGGTCACCATCGTGACTTGCGCGCTGTTGGTGCGGCGGCGCGGCGACTTCGTGGCCGGAGCGCTTGGCCTTAGCATCGCGATCGCATTGCTCGCTGCCCGTGGTCTGCAAGAAGAGACCAAGATGGGCGTCGAAGCCATGCAAGGCGCCAACAAAAATTCTTATTCGCTGTTTGCTCTGCCTGCCATCCTGTTGGCGGGATTCATTTGCCTGCGAATGAAAACCGTGCCGGTGGCCGTCAAGTCCATCCTCGTGACTTGCACGCTGCCGGCGCTGGCAGCCATTTTCATGAGCGGCAATCGATCGGGTTACCTGGGCGCGGTGCTGGTTGGATTCATGTTGTTTTGGGACCGCCGCGGCCGTGGCATGGTGCTGGTCGGAGCGATCGCGCTGGCGGTAGGCATGTTCCTCGTGCAGTTCGGGCACACCAGCGTGCTGGATCAGCGCATAAAGCAAACCATGGAAGGCAACAAATCGGACGAGCACCGGTTGGCCATTCTGCAGGCCTGTCTCGAGATTGGGTTCGAAAACCCGATTATCGGAATCTCGCCGCAACTGCTGCCGTTCGAGCTCGGCCGCCGCACGTCGGTGGTGCATCACCTGAACGTGATCGAAGCACACAACATTTTTGCCCACGTGTTTGCCGCCAGCGGCATGATCTGTTTCGTTGGATTGTTGGCGGTGGGTTTCACGATGTGGACGTTGAAGCCGCGCGACGGCGGCAAGCTGGCGGCCGACGACCCACTGCGAGACGCCCGGCGGCTGATGCGGATGATGGTTTTATTGTGGGTCGTGCGCGGCCTGTTTACACGAGAGATTCTGTACAACCCTTCGTTCAATATCGCGCTGGGCCTGGCGATCGGCCTGGCCATGCTGGCCCAAGTCGAGCGGCGCGGCATCAGCGCGGCGGCGAAAAGCCATGCAGCCGCGGGTCCTCCACAACCGTTGCCGGGGCCCACTTCGTGAGTTTGCCCGTCAGACGCGATCTTTATGTCGCACTTTATTTTGCACGGCGGCGCGCGAGCGCTTTTGCGCCTGCATTTATGGTTGGCTAAGACCCAGCCCAGTTCGATCCTTCCAGGAGTTCATTAGTTTGGCACGTTACATTCTCGGTATTCACGCCAGCCACAACGCCAGCGCCTGCATCGGAGACGAATCCGGTCTCATCCATGCGGTGCAAGAGGAGCGCTTGTGTGGCGAAAAGAACTACTGGGGCTTTCCGCGTTTGTCGATCCAGGCCTGTTTGGATCGCGTGGGCATCAAGCCTGATGAGTTGCTGGCCACGACCTACGGCGGTAACCAGGTGATTTGCCGGTATCACAGCCGCGACGATGTCATGTTCGCCTTCCGCCGCCAGTCAACGCTGGCGGGCAAGTTGCGACAGCGGGTGGCGGTGCCCATTTTCGCCGCCATACGCCCCAATTTCGGCCAGGGCCGCCTGCAGGCCCTCATGAGCGAGGCCGGCTTCAAAAACACCAAAGTCGCGCATCACGATCACCACCTGTCCCACGCCGCTACGGCCTACTACGGACTGCGACAATCGATCGATGAGCCGTATCTCGTGCTCACGTGCGATGGAGCGGGCGACAACGTCAGCGCTTCGGTGCGCGTGTGGGGTGGCGGTAAGTGCCGTGAAATCGCCAGCACGGCCGAAGGCGACTCGCTGGGCGCGATTTATAGCTGGGTGACCTTCGGGATGGGGTTCGTCCCGCTGGAACACGAATACAAGTTGATGGGCATGGGGCCCTATGCCTCGCCGCGCGCCGCGGAAGAAACCGCCAAAGTGTTCGAACATTATCTGCGGCTCCGCGGAGACGGCCTTGGTTTCCAACGCGGCACGCGCCGCCAGACGCACTTTATCCACGAGTGCCTGGAGCGCGACTTGCGCGGGATGCGATTCGACTACGTTTGCGCCGGCTTGCAGCGATTCACCGAAGACCTGCTGTGCAACTGGGTGCAACACGCCGTGCGCGCAACCGGCGTCCGCAAGGTACTGGCCGCCGGCGGCGTGTTCATGAACGTGAAGGCCAACAAGCGCATTTCCGAATTGGCCGAGGTCGATTCGTTCGAGGCCTTTCCTTCTTGCGGCGATGAAACGCTGTCCATCGGCGCCTACTATCTGGAAGCCGCAAGGTGCTTTGGCGATGCGGCGGTCAAACCACTCGATCATTTTTATTTGGGCGATGCTCCCGATCCTGCCGAAACGGACACGGCGGTGCGGCAGAGCGGCTTTTACTTCGAACGGCCGGCCGACATGGCCGACGCGGTCGCGCGCTTGTTGGCGGCAGGACAGCCCGTCGCACGCTGCGCCGGCCGCATGGAGTTTGGCGCACGGGCCCTGGGCAACCGTTCCATCCTGGCTGATCCCAAGTCGCAAGACGTGGTGCGCGTCATCAACCAGATGGTGAAAAAGCGCGACTTCTGGATGCCGTTTGCGCCGATGGTCAAGGCCGAGCGGCAGCACGACTACATCCAGAACCCCAAAAACTTGCGCAGCCCGTACATGATGATGACGTTCGACACGCGCGAGAATTTCCGCGATCTGATCGCGGCCGTGCACAATGCCGATCTGACGTGCCGGGCCCAGATACTCGCGCGCGAGCAGAATCCCGAGATGTACGACATCCTCACCGCCTTTGAGCGTCTCACCGGCGGGGGCATCGTTCTCAATACGTCCTTCAACTTGCACGGGTTTCCCATCGTGCGCACGGCGGAAGAAGCGCTGGCGGTGGTACGCGATTCGGGACTCGAGCACCTCCAAGTCGGCGATTACCTGGTCCACAAGCACGCTCCCGCGGGATCGAACGGCCGCTAGCACCCTTCGTCGCATGAAATCCTATCAGCTCGGCATCATTAGCTGCTTGCCAGCCGCACGCGACGGGCAAGGTGGATTGGTGTGCAACCATTCCATCGGGCGGCTCTTGGATATGCTGCGGCAGCTTGTTCCCGGGGCAAAGCTGTGCATTCCGGTACTGGACAATCCGCAACGCAACATGATGCATCGGCTCGGCTTTCCCGCGGAGGACGTGACCGCGCTACCCCCGTTGCGGAGCGTGACCAGCGCGCAGCGGTATTTCTTTTCGACGCGCAGGACGGTGCGACAGTTCGCCCGCCAGGTCGACGCGCTATTTATTCGCGTGCCGTTCCAAATTCCAACGGCGCTTGTCGGATTGCAGACACCCAAACTGTTGCACGTGGCCGGTAATCCGTACGAAGTGATCGCTGCTTCCAGCGATTACCGCGGGATCATGAAGCGCGTTGCCCTGGCGTTCGCTGCCCATTCGAATGCCACGTTGCGCCGCATGGCCGCGGAGCCCAATACACGTGTCGCGACCAATGGCGCGGAGATGTGGAAGATCATGCGCTGCCGCCATGGCCGGGTGGTCGTGTCTTCGTGCATTTACCAGCGCGAAATGCGACCGCGCGAAGATATGCGCCTGGGAGATCCGCCAAAGATTCTGTTTGTCGGCTACCTGCGTCCTGAAAAAGGCATTCACACGCTGCTCGACGCCTTTGAAAACTTGCGCGCCGCGCGGCCTCTCAAACTGACCCTGGTGGGTGGAACCGATAAACGCACCGGGGCCGATGCGTTCGCGTACGACCGCATCTGCAATAGTCCATACCACGACGATATCACGATGACGGGCATGCTCGACTTCGGCGAGCCGCTGTTCGAGCTGTACCGCAGCCACGATGTTTTCGTGCTGCCCAGCCTGTCCGAGGGCACTCCGCGGACCCTGGTCGAAGCTCGAGCCTTCGGCTGTCCCGTGGTGGCGACGCGCGCCGGCGGGATTCCGTCGTCGGTCGAGCACGATCGAAACGGACTTCTTGTCGAGCCAAACGATTCGCCTGGCCTGGCGGATGCCATCTCGCGAATTTTATCCGATGAAACCCTGCGGCAGCGCCTGATTGCCGAAGGATTGCGCGGATCGAGCCAGGAATCGTTAGAAGCATTTGCGGGCCAGCTTGTCGACGAGCTCGACATTCTTGTGGGACGCAAGGCCCAAGCGGCGTCGGTCTCTGTTGCGACCAATGAGCAACATCAGGCGGTTGAAACGCGGTGCCCATCGTGATCGCTCCCTATTCCCAGGACCACGAAGAAGGCGTGAAGGCCTTTAACGCCCGATTGCGCGCGGGCGGCGCGACACTCACCTTTCCCGAAAGTCACGTGCCCACGTGGCTGCCGAAGCTCGATGGTCATTCCGTGTACCACGAGTATTACCTGGCCGTGGACGACCAGGCGGTGCGGGGCGCCTACATCCTCAAGCACCAGCTCTTTTGGATCGCGGGCTCCATGCAGGCATTGGCCGAATACCGGCTGCCTTTCTCCGAGGGGCAGGTCGACAACCGCTTTGCTTCGGTCGGCGTGCAGATGTATTTGGACGCGATGCGCAAACAGCCGCTGCTGTACACGGTGGGTATCGGCGGCTACGAAGAAGCCGCGGCGCAGATGCTGATCAAAGCCGGCTGGAGCACGTGGCCGGTTCCGTTTTATTTCCGCGTGCTGCGGCCCGCTGCCTTCCTGCGAAACATCGTCTACTTGCGCAGATCGGCCGTGCGACGCACGGTGCTTGATTTGCTTGCTTTGAGCGGGGCGGGGCGCGTCGCAGTGGGCGCGTATCAGGCATGGAAGACGCGCGGCCGGCCCAAGGATATCTCGTCCTACGACGCACAGACACAGGCCGAATTCGGACCCTGGGCCGATTCCATTTGGGCCGGCGCTTATCAGCACTACTCAATGATTGGGCTGCGCGACGCCGCGACGCTCAATATCACCTACCCGGCCAGCGACCCGCGCTGGATCCGATTGAAAGTCAGCGCCGGCGGCATGCCCGTCGGTTGGGCCGTGCTGCTATCCGTGCCGATGCAGGGACACAATTATTTCGGCAACATGCGCGTGGGTTCACTGATCGACTGCCTGGCTCTGCCGGGGCATGAGGCCAAGGTGACCCGCGCGGCGCTTGACCATCTCAAACTCACCGGCGCCGACATCGTGGTGAGCAACTTGTCGCACCGCGACTGGCGACGTGCGCTCGAAGTGGCCGGCTTCCAACTGGGCCCATCGAATTTCATTTTCGCGGCCTCCAAGCGCGTGGCGGCGATGCTCGCGCCTTTTGAAGTCGAAAAGGAACGCGTGCACATGACGCGCGGCGACGGTGGTGGACCGCAGAACCTGTTGCAGGCCCGCAAGTAAACTGAAACGATGGGCACCTCGTTAAAACCGGCCGAGTACCTGCGGAAGGCGCGAGAGATCGAGGCCAACTGGCCCTCGCAAATCGTCGGCCTGGCCACGATATCGAGTTTCACGACGGAACTTCTGCGCCCGTACTTGATCGTCGAGTCCGACGCGCTTGGCTGTCCGGCCCGTCCGTGGTTCGGATCGTTCGGTCAGCTCGAGCAACTGGTGCTGGATGAAAATTCGCCGCTGTGGCAGCAAAATCCGGACGTGTTGTGGATTGCGGTGCGCATCGAAGACGTGGATCGCTACCTGGCATTTGAAGCGGCCGGCATCGGGCCCGACTCAACTCGCAATCGATTGGCCGCCATCCGGCATCGCGTTGTCGAACTGGCGAAAGCCGCTCGGGCGCGACATCGGGCGTCGATTTTGGTTTCGAATCTTGCGCTCGGGCCCGCGCAAGCTGCTGGATTATTCGATGCTAGCGATCCGGACGGTTATGGGCATCTGGTCGCCGAATCGAATCGCGAGCTGGCCCGAGAGATGGCACAAGTGGCCGATGCGCACGTGTTTGACTACGCCGGCGCGGTTTCTCAGGCTGGCGCCGAGCTGTGGAGCGACCCCAAATTGTGGCACATGGCCCGCAGTGCCTGCAGTTCGCAGAATCTGGCGACACTTGCCCGGCGACTGGCCCGCGCCGTGTGTGCGGTGGTGCGTCCGGCGGCAAAATGCCTGGTGCTTGATTTGGACAACACCTTGTGGGGCGGGGTGCTCGGCGATGATGGTCCGCACGCGATAAAACTCGGCGATGATTATCCCGGCAGCGTGTTCAAGGATTTCCAGGCGGCGCTATTGGGCCTGCGGGCACGAGGTTTTTTGCTGGCGGTGGCCAGCAAAAACGACAAGCAAACGGTGCTCGACATGCTCGACACGCACCCCGAGATGCTGATCAAGCGCGAGCACCTGGCCGCCATCTATGCCAACTGGGACGCCAAGCCCGGCAACCTGCGCGCGATCGCGCGTGATCTCAACATTGGGCTCGATTCGCTGGTGCTCATCGACGACAACCCGGTCGAGCGGGCCGCGGTGCGCGCCGAGCTGCCGATGGTGCAAGTTCTCGAATTGCCGACCGATCCGCTCGGCTATTTGCAAGCTTTGGCCGACATGGCAGGGCTGGACCGCCCTCGTCTTTTGGATGAGGACAGGCAGCGCGCCCAGATGGTCGAGCGTGACGTTCTGCGCGATACCGAGCGCGAGCAGGCTGGCAACGTGGCGGACTTTCTGGCCAGCTTGAGCATGACGGCGCAAGTCGGGTTGTGCGACGCGGCGACGATCGAACGGATTTGCCAACTGATTCAGAAAACCAACCAATTCAATCTCACCACGCGGCGACACAAGCTGGAAGACATCCGACGCATGGCCAGCTCGCCCGAGCATGCCGTGGCCTGGTTGCGGCTGGCGGATCGCTATGGTGATTTGGGCCTGGTGTGCGTGGGTATTCTGACGCGCGCGGACGAATCGACCTGGGAGATCGATACGCTGCTCATGAGCTGCCGCGTGATGGGACGGCAAGTTGAGGACGCGTTTTTAGCCTTTCTCGCGGAAATCGCCGGCGAACGCGGCGCGAGGCGGCTGCGTGGGCTATTCTTGCCTACCCCCAAGAACAAACCGGTCGAGCGCTTCTACGCCGAGCATGGGTTTGCCGAGCTGCCCGGCGGTAATGGACAATTTGAAATCGATCTCTTGGCGGGCACGCTGGTGTGGCCCGCGGTTATCGCGCGTTTGCCACACGCAACCAGGGAACATGCCATTGTCTGACACGGTCGAATATCGAACACGGAAGTTGGTGGCCGAAATCTTTGGGCTACCGATCGAAGCTGTCACGCCGAGCTCTTCGCATGAGACAATCGAGGAATGGGACTCGTTGAACCTGCTCAACATCCTGATGTCGATTGAAGGAGAGTTCGGCGTTTCGGTCAGCCCTGAAGAAGCCGCCGAGTTTGTCTCGGTGGAGCGCATTTTGGGCGTGCTTCGCTCGAAAGGCGTCAGCTAAACCGATCGATGGGCGATCTCGAATTCCATCACATTGGCATTGCCTGCCGAACCCTGGAGGTCGAACGCCGAGACCACGAGCTGCTCGGCTATCGTGCCGAGGGAGAGGTGTTCGAAGATCCCAAGCAGCGCATTCGCGGGTTGTTCATGACCCTGGGCGCGATGCGCGTGGAACTGCTCGAGCCGCTCGGCTCAGGATCACCGCTGGACGGATACCTGAAGCGCGGCATTAAAATTTACCATCAATGCTTTCTGTGCTCCGATATATCGAGGTCGATCCTCGACCTCGAGACAAGCGGTGCGCGTGTCGTGTCGCCCCCGCAGCCGGCCGTGGCCTTTGACAATCGACCGATCGCCTTCCTGCTGCTTCCTAGCCAGATGCTGATCGAGTTGGTGGAGAGACCCCGCTGATGAGCGCTGCGAACCTAGAACCAGCAACAGCACCGGCCGTGGGAAGCTTGCCCTTCATCTCCGTGGTGATGGTGGTCCGCAACGAGGCGCCATTCATCGCCAATGCCATCGAGCAGGTGCTCGCGCAGGATTATCCGCGCGAGCAGATGGAGATCATCGTGGCGGATGGCGGTTCGGACGATGGCACCCTGGACGTGCTGGCCGGATATCAGGCGAAATACCCGTTCATCCAGGTCGTCGATAATCCGGGACGGATCGTGGCGTCAGGCCTGAACGTCGCCATCGAGCGGGCCCGCGGCGAGTTTATCGTCCGCATCGATGGACATGGGCGCGTGGCTTCCGATTTTTGTACGCAGGTCGTCAATTTGATGGCCGAGCACCCCGAAGCGTGGAGCGGCGGCGGTCCCATCGTGCATGCCGGCACGAACACGTTCGGCGAGGCGGTGGCGGTGGCAATGTCCCACCCGCTGGGAGTGGGGCTAGCAACGCACCGATTTCCGGATTACGAAGGTTACGTTGAAGGCGCGCACTTCCCCACGTTTCGCAAGTGGATCTTTGACCGCATCGGCAAATTCGACGAGGGGCTTGTGCGAACCGAGGACGACGAATTCAACTATCGCATCGCGCAGGCGGGCGGCAAGATCTACGTGTCGCCGCGCGTGCGCTATGTGTACTTCGTGCGCGACCGGCTGGGCAAACTGTTTCGGCAGTATTTTCAATACAGCTTCTGGCGCATCCCGGTCATTCGGAAGCACAAAAAACCCACCACGCTACGGCAGGTGGTGCCTCCGCTGTTCTTCGCCGCCGTATTGGCACTGGCCATTGCCGGCGCGATCCTCCGCCAACCGTTGCTCGCGGTCGCCTTGCCCGCCATTTATCTGACGGCGCTGCTGCTGGTCGCGATTTCAGTCATCCCGCGCAAGGGAGTCGCGGTGGCGTGCCTGGTGCCGGTGGCGCTGGCGACGATTCATTTTGCGTATGCGTTGGGCATTGCCTATGGAGCATTCGCCGCCGTGTTCTATCCGGCCGCCTGGGACCAGCGCGGCAGTATGTCGGCTCTCAACCGTTAGTCGGAAACCTTAGCATGACACAAACCCAAGCTGGTACGTTTTTCGATAGCTTCGCCGAAACCTTCGATACGTTTTATGACGGCAAGCGCAGCCATGTCATGCAATGGATCGATCGCCGCTATCGGCACGATATGTTCGCTCGGCACGCCATGACCTTTGCCCGTCTGGGCGACCTGACCGGAAAACGAGGCCTCGACGTCGGCTGCGGGTCGGGCCCCTATGTGGCCGACGCGCTGCGGCGTGGCGCCTCGCACGTGGTGGCGTTCGACCCCGCGCCCGGCATGCTGGAACTCACGCGCGCTCGCGTGGAAAAGCTGGGCTTCGCGGATCGGGTGACCTTGCAGCAAGGCTATTTCCCCCAGGATGCGCCGCCAGGCCCATTCGACTTTGCCATTATTATGGGCGTGCTGGATTATGTGGCCGACCCGGTGGCATTTCTGAAGGGATTGCGGCCCATCCTCAGCGGCACGGCGGCCATTTCGTTTCCCAGCCGCCATTGGTTCCGCACGCCCGTTCGCAAAGTCCGTTACTGGATGCGCAACTGCCCTGTGTACTTTTACGACGAGCAATCGATTCACTCCATTGGGCGGCAGGCGGGTTTCAGCACGGTCGACGTCATCAAGATTCCCGGCGCCGGTATGGATTATCACGTGTGCGTGGCTCCTTGAACTACGGTCCGCCCATCATATCGATCGATGTGGAGGATTGGCCGCAGTCCAGTTGGGACCGCGAGCTTCCCATCACTTCACGCGCCTACGAAAACACGCGGCGCTTGCTGGAGCTGCTGGCGCGAGAGAACATTCGCGCCACCATGTTCGTGCTGGGAAAAATGGCCGAACAGTTTCCGCAAGTGGTCCGCGAAATCGACTCGGCGGGGCATGAGGTGGCGAGCCACGGATATGGACACGTCGAGATTTTCAAACAATCGCGCGCCGAGTTCGGGGCCGATCTCGCGCGCAGCAAAACCTTTCTCGAGCAAACGCTCGGCAAGCGGGTGCGCGGATATCGCGCCCCGGATTTTTCGATCGTCCGTGATTCGCTATGGGCGCTGGACGAATTGGCGGAGCAAGGCTTCGAATACGATTCGAGCATCTTTCCGGTGGAGAGGCCGCGCTATGGCATCCCGGACTGGCCGCTCGGCCCCACGCGCGTGCAGTTGGCCGGCGGACGCTCCATTATCGAGTTTCCCATCGCGAGTTATCGGGCCTGGGGACGGAATTGGCCCGTGGGCGGCGGGGGCTACCACCGGTTGCTGCCTGGGCTGGCCGGTCGCTGGTTTGCCGGGCGCGTGATGCACGACCGCCCGTTTGTCTTCTACTGCCATCCGTATGAGTTCGATCCCCGCGAGTTCTCGGAGATCACACTCAAGCTGCCCCTCAAAGTCCGCCTGCACCAGGGTCTCGGCCGCGGTCGATTTACCTCGCGCTTTGTGGGCCTGGTGCGCCGCTTCGGCGGACAGCGGATGATCGATCTCGTGGATGGGCATGACTGGCCAGCGTTCGATCCCGGCACGCTTAGCTCACAGGTGCGTAAGCCGCAGGCGGGGCTCGTCTGATGCTCAAGGCCGATCAGAACGCCGCCATCGAAACTGGCCGCTCGGCCAGCGGAGCCGCGCAATTGGTGCTCGTGTTGTGTGTGGCTGCCGCGGTGGTTGTCTTGGCCGAATGGGCCAGTTCGCGGCTGCTGGCCGATCCCGCCGGCGCCGACGCCCCCGAGCAAGTCACCCGGCCCAGCAACGTGCGAATTCTGCTCAAGGATCCGGCCAAGCTGCCCGCGCCCACTTCCGCGCGCAGCCTGTGGTTGATCGGCAATTCGCACACCTATGCGCTGCCCGGCATGCGTCAAGGAGATGCCCTGCGGACCGACGAGGCCGGCATTTTGATTGACGAGCTCGCCGGGCGCGTGGCAGCAGCGCACACGAATGTTGCGAGCGAGTTCTACTTGCTTTCCTACCCGAATTTCCTGCCCTTTGAGATGCTCACGCGCGTGGGCCACTTGCTGTATCACAAGCACCACCCCGGCGTTGTTTTCATTGGCCTTACGTGGCGAAACATCGCGCGGGACTCGCAACTGCGGCACGAAATCTACCAGGCCTACCGCGACAAGGGTTTTGCTGCCGCATTTCCAAAAATGCTGGCCGACCCAGCCGTGCAAGCGCCGACCGACGTGGTGGAGCAAGTGATGGCACAAGAACGGCGCGTCGAACACGACCAAGAGCTCGAGCGCTTGCGCAGCGACTCCGATCGGCTGGACGAGACGCTCACGCACTTCGCCGAAGATCATTTGACCTTGATGGGAAAAAGCGCCGAGCTGCGCGCCAACATCTTTCGCTTGCTCACCGACCGCGTGCAGAGGCTGTGGGACGACCGCAAGTCGGTGAAGTATTCCTACGACCTGGTCGAGAGTGACTATGCGTTCAATCTCGATTGCTTGCGCACCATGGTGCGGCTGCTGAGACAGAATGGCGCCACGGTGTTTTGCTACTACGCCCCCGAGCGCACCGATTTGCCCCCGCTCATGGACCCGCGCCGTCAGGAAGAGTTCATCACCGCCTTCGAGGCGGAAGCCAAGGGTTTGGGCATTGCCGTCATCGACGCCCGCGGGGTGGTGCCCAATGAATTCTGGGGTTGGGTTGGCGAGTCGCCTGACCGCTCGCATTTCACTGAGCCAGGGCATCAAGGGCTATCGCAGTTTCTGTTGGACCAGGCGGCAAAACAGCCGGCCTGGCGGGAGCTTGGCGCTCCATGAGATTCAACAGCCCAATCTATTTGCTGTTCTTGCCGCTGGTGATGGTGGCCGTGTGGTCCACTCCCGCGCGGGCGCGGCGGTGGGTGCTGCTTGTTGCCAGCTACTTGTTCTATGCGTCCTGGCACTGGCCCTATCTGGGCCTGCTTGCCGGGTCCGCGGCGCTCAATCATTGGGGCGCGAAATGGATCGTGGCCGGCCCGTCCAATCGCAAGTGGCGCGGCGGGTGGGTGTTGGCGGCCAACCTGCTGCTCTTGGCCATCTTTAAATACCTGAGCTGGCTGTGCGAGAACGTCAACGCCGTGGGGTCGTGGCTGGGACTCGAGCCGCTGGTGGGAGTGCCGCGGTGGATTCTGCCTTTGGGCATTTCGTTCTACGTCTTCGAAGCGATCAGCTATACGGTCGACATCATTCGCAAGCGAGAGCGGATTCACTCCTTCTGGGATTTCCAGCTCTTCATCGCGTTTTTCCCGAAGCTGATTGCCGGGCCGATCATGCGGGCCAAGGAATTGTTGCCGCAGATCGAGCACCCTGCCCTGCGGCTCTCGAGTACGAGCTTTCTGGATGGCTTGTGGATGATCGTGTCGGGGCTGTTCCTGAAGGTCGTGCTTGCCGACGGCATCGCGCCATCGGTCGACCAGGCGTTCGCGCGCCCCTTCGACAGCGTCGGCTCGACCGACGTGTGGCTGATGGCCGTGGCTTTCGGCTTGCAGATCTATTTCGATTTCTCGAGCTATAGCCGCATGGCGATCGGATCGGCCAGGTTGTGCGGCATCGAGCTGGTCGACAATTTCAACTACCCCTACTCGTCGACTTCGCCCGTCGATTTTTGGAATCGCTGGCACATGTCGCTGTCGCGCTGGATCCGCGACTACTTGTTCTTTCCGCTGTTGGGAAAGAAGGCGACGCTGGGGGCCATGTGTCGGGCGGCACTAATCTCGATGACTTTGTGCGGAGTGTGGCACGGGGCGGGCTGGCCGTTCTTGCTGTGGGGACTGTACCACGGGGTGCTGATTGCCGGATACCACGTGCTGACCTATCGACAGCGCACGGCCGCGCCGGCCCCTGTCGAATCCGCGCCGCGGCCCGCACGCCAGCTTGCGGCCATGCTCTTGACGTTTGGGCTGGTCTCGCTCGGCTGGACCCTATTCCGTTCGGCAACCACGGAGCAAGCGCTCGGGCTCATCGAGCATGCGCTCATGCCGTGGCAGTTCTCCTATCGCGCGCTGTCCGGCACCTTCTACATGCACGCGGCCCTATTGGTGTTGGCGGTGTGGGCCGCGCCGGGCGCCGCCGCGGTGGTGCGGCGGCTGGCGGCCACGTACGAATCGCGCGCAGCAGCGCTAACGGCCTGGACCGCTCAAGGAGCCACGATCGGCGCCATGCTCGTTCTGTGCTTGATTTATCTGCGCGGGCAGACGGCCTTTATTTATTTCCAGTTCTGAAGCGTGTTCAACGACATCGTTAGCTGCGTGATCGGCCATGCCGAGCGGGGTCCCGAGCGAACGTGCGTGCGGACGTTCTCGCGGCGCAATAAGCCGGCGAACCGCACTTTCGCCGAGGTGGCCGCGGCGGCCGGGCGAGCCGCGTCTTTTTATCAGGAGCAGGGACTGCGGGCGGGCGACGTCGTCGTGCTTGTGGGAACGCACCACATCGATTTCTATGCCGCCTGGTTGGGCTGCGCGTGGTTAGGAGCGATTCCCACGGTGCTGGCCGAGCCCAGCGTCCGCGTCGCAAAGGAAATCTACTGGTCCCGCCTTGGCGAGCTGCTGGCGCGGATTGGCGCTTGGGGCATGGCGCACGATCCCAAGCTGAAGATTGAAAATAGCCTGCTGGGTGTCGCGCGCACGTTTCGTTATGACGAAGTGGCCGCCGGCGCAGGGCCGCTGCCGACGCGCGCGAAGTGCGCCCCGGAAAGCATCATGCTCCTGCAGCACTCGTCGGGCACCACCGGCCTGCACAAAGGCGTGATGCTCTCGCACGAAGCCGTGTGGCGGCACAACGAGAGCTATAACTGTGATCTCGGCGTTACCGAACGCGATATCGTGGCCACCTGGCTGCCGCTGTACCACGATATGGGCTTCATCGCTTGTTTTATCATGCCGCTCTTGCTCGGCGTCGAAGTGGTGTGGTTATCGCCCTTCGAATGGGTTGCAAACCCCGCCCTGCTGCTGGACGCGATCAGCCAACATCGCGCGACGCTGTGTTGGCTGCCGAATTTCGCGTTCGCGTTTCTTGCCCAGCGCAGCAAGGCCGAGCCGGGCCAATACGATCTCTCGTCATTGCGCGCCGTGGTGAATTGCTCCGAACCCGTCAGCGAAGAAGCCATGCGGGCCTTCGCCGCGCGGTTCGAATCGAGCGGTTTTTCGTCTGCCGCCCTGCAGACGTGCTATGCCATGGCCGAAAACGTGTTCGCGGTGACGACCTCCAGCGACCAATCGCCGCCGCGATTTCGTCGGCTGGACCGGGCCGCATGGCACGACCAGCATCGTTCGCTCGAGGTCAGCTCGCCAGAACAGCCGAGCATTGTGCACGTCAGCAGCGGGCGGGCGGTTGCCGAGTGCCAAGTCAAAATCGTCGACTCCTCTGGCGTGGAACTGCCTGCCGGTTCGGCGGGGCGGATCCTGATTCGCTCGCCGTTCTTGTTTAGCGGTTATTTCCGGCGCGACGACTTGAATGGCAGCCTGTTCG
>DATJEN010000052.1:0-12755 GCA_035496575.1 Pirellulales bacterium | reverse complement strand
AAGTCAGCGTCGTCGAATTGACCTCGACTTTGCTGCCGCTGGCCGACCGCGATCTGGTCAAGCCACTGGAAGATCGCCTCCGCAAGATCTTTGCCGGCATCCACCTCGACACCAAGGTCACCTCGCTCAAGGACGCCGGCGACGCGATCGCGGTGGGCCTCGAAGATGCCAGCGGAAAGCGGACCGAGACCTTCAGCCGAGTTCTCGTGTCCGTCGGACGCCGCCCCAACAGCGCCGGACTTGGCCTGGAAAACACGCAAGTCGAACTCGATGAGCGCGGCTTCGTGATCACCGACGACCGCCAGCGCACCGCCGATCCAAATATCTCGGCCATTGGCGACGTGGCCGGCGAGCCCATGCTCGCTCACAAGGCCACGCACCAGGGCAAAGTTGCGGTTGAAGCCCTGCTCGGCGAACCGGCGGTTTTCAATCCTCAGGCGATACCGGCCATCGTGTTTACCGATCCCGAGATCGCTTGGGCCGGCCTGACCGAGCAAGAGGCCAAAGAGCAAGCCATCGAGGTTGAAGTGGTCCGCTACCCGTGGGCCGCCAGCGGCCGCGCCATGGCCCTGGGACGTACCGATG
Source organism: Pirellulales bacterium (assembly GCA_035496575.1). Lineage (GTDB taxonomy): Bacteria > Planctomycetota > Planctomycetia > Pirellulales > PALSA-1355 > PALSA-1355. The sequence continues at coordinate 12,170 of DATJEN010000052.1, read as the reverse complement.
GGTTTACCAAGCTGCTGATCGACCCCGACAGCGAGCGCATTCTGGGTGTCGGAATCGTCGGCATCAGTGCGGGCGACATTCTGACCGAGGCCGTGATGGCCATCGAAATGGGCGCCACCGCCCGCGACATGGGCGAAACGATCCATCCGCATCCCACGCTTAGCGAGACCTTGGGCAATGCCGCCGAGGCTTTCCTTGGCACCGCCACGGAAATCTATCGCCCGCGGCCTGCCCGAAAAGCCTAGCAGCTTAAAATTTCGTTGGGCTTCTAAAGGGCCGGCTGCGTATAGACTTACAGCCCTTTACCAAATTCGCCGGATTCGCGATAATCCCATTCGCGCCGGGCGAGAACGGCCGGCTTGCGCGATTCGAGGCGTCTTCGCGCACTCCCGCCTTGGGCTGGGCCGTACGATTACTTGATTGGCTCAGCACGGATTCGTTTACCACGGCGCGCCTGAGCCGTTTTGACACGGGAAATTCTGTCTCGGGCAGCCTTTCTGGAGTCTCGGTTATGTCGCAGCTTGACACCATCCCCTCGCACGCCGATCCCGATCCGCTGGAAACGGCCGAATGGCTCGAGAGCCTGCGGAGCGTGCTCGAGAACCAGGGCCCGGAGCGCGTCGCATTCTTGCTCGCAGAGCTGAGCGAGGCGGCCCATCGCGAAGGCGTGGAGCTCCCCTTCACAGCCACCACCCCGTACATCAATACGATCTCTGCCGACAAGCAGCCGCCCTATCCCGGCAATCGCGAGATCGAGCGACGAATCAAGAGCATCATCCGCTGGAACGCGATGGCGATGGTCACCCGCGCCAACAAGGCACACGACGGCATCGGCGGACACATCTCGACCTATGCTTCGGCTGCCACGCTCTATGAAGTGGCCTTTAACCATTTCTTCCGCGGCCGCGGGAACGACCACTCCGGCGACCAGATTTACATCCAAGGTCATGCCTCGCCAGGCATTTACGCACGCGCCTTCCTCGAGGGGCGCATCGACGAGAAGGGCTTGGAGAACTTTCGTCAGGAGCTGGCTTCCGGTGGCGGGCTGTCCTCCTATCCCCATCCGTGGCTCATGCCGGGTTTCTGGGAATTTCCCACCGTGTCGATGGGGCTTGCGCCCATCACGGCCATTTACCAGGCGCGCTTCAACAAATATCTGCAAGACCGTGGCATCCGTGACACCTCGGGCCAGCACGTGTGGGCATTTTTGGGCGATGGTGAGACCGACGAACCCGAATCGTTGGGCGCCATCACGCTGGCGGCCCGCGAGGAGCTCGACAACCTGATCTTCGTGATCAACTGTAACTTGCAGCGCCTGGATGGGCCGGTGCGTGGCAACGGCAAGATCATTCAAGAGCTGGAGGGCATTTTCCGCGGCGCCGGCTGGAACGTCATCAAGGTGATTTGGGGCGACAGTTGGGATCCCCTGCTGGCCAAGGACAAACACGGCCTGCTCGTGAAGCGAATGGGCGAGGTCGTCGACGGCGAGTATCAGAAGTACACCGTGATGGGCGGCGATTACATCCGCGAGCACTTTTTCGGCAAGTATCCGGAGCTCGCGCAAATGGTGCGTGCGCTCTCCGACGAAGAACTTAAGAAACTGCGGCGTGGCGGGCACGACCCTGAAAAGGTGTATGCCGCCTACAAAGCCGCCGTCGAAACCAAGGGAAAACCGACCGTCATCCTGGCCAAAACCATTAAAGGCTACGGCACGGGCGAAGGCGGCGAGGGACGCAACGTCACGCACCAGCAGAAAAAGCTTGGCGAGAAGGAGCTCAAAGAGTTCCGCAGTCGCTTTGGTATCCCGATCTCCGATGAAGAGGTCAGCAAGGCGCCGTTCTATCGACCCGCCGAGGACAGCGAGGAAGTCAAGTACTTGCTGGCCCGTCGCAAGGCACTAGGCGGATTCGTGCCGGAACGCTCGACCGAGCCCATTCGCACCGAGACGCCGCGCGTTGCCGATTACAAGGAATTCGTCGAAGGCAGCGGCGAACGCGAAGCGTCGACCACAATGGCCTTCGTCGGCTTCTTGAGCAAGCTGCTCAAGGACAAGAACATCGGCAAGTTTATCGTGCCGATCGTGCCCGACGAATCTCGCACCTTTGGCATGGAAGGGCTGTTTCGTCAGTGCGGCATCTACTCGCACGCCGGACAACTCTATGAACCGGTCGATGCCGGCATGCTCACGTATTACCGCGAGGCCAAGGATGGACAGTTGCTCGAAGAGGGCATCACCGAAGCGGGATCGATGTCGTCGTTCATCGCGGCTGGAACCGCCTACTCGACGCACGGCATCAACATGATTCCGTTCTTCATCTACTATTCGATGTTCGGGTTCCAGCGTATCGGCGACCTCGTGTGGGCTGCCTGCGACTCCCGCACCAAGGGCTTCATGATCGGCGGTACCGCCGGCCGCACCACGCTGGCGGGCGAAGGCCTGCAGCACCAGGACGGGCACAGCCCGCTGATCGCGTCCGCGTTTCCGACGGTCCGCGCCTACGATCCGGCCTTCGCCTATGAGACCACCACGATCGTGCTCGACGGCATGCGCCGCATGTACGAGGAGCTTGAAGACGCAATCTATTACATCACGGTTTACAACGAGAACTATCGACATCCGCCCATGCCCGAGGGCGTCGAAGAGGGCATCATCCGCGGCATGTACAAGTTCGCCAGCCGCGATGCGGGGGCGGGCCGGCCGCGCGTGCAGTTGCTGGGCAGCGGCGCCATCCTGCGCGAGGCGATCCGCGCTTCGGGAATCCTGGCCGAGCACTTCAACGTCTCAAGCAATGTATGGAGCGTGACCAGCTACAACGAACTGGCGCGCGACGCACAGGCGGCCGAGCGCTGGAACATGCTGCATCCCACTGGCAAGCCGCGCCGCTCGTACATCGAAGAGTTGCTCGCCGACGAACAAGGCCCGTTCATCAGCGCCTCGGACTATGTCCAGGCACTGGCCGAGCAGGTCACGTCCTACGTGCCTGGCGGACTTTTCACCTTGGGTACGGATGGATTTGGCCGCAGCGACGTTCGCCCGCAGCTCAGGCGACATTTCGAGGTCGACGCCGAGAGTATCGCGGTCGCGGCCTTGTATCAGCTCTCGAAGCTTGGTCAGATCGAGCCCAAGTGCGTCGGCCGCGCACTTAAAGAATTGAAGATCGATCCCGAGAAGATCGAACCGCTTCGCGCCTAAACCCTCCCGCGATCAGCCGCCAAGAACCTCGAACCAGCTTTCACGATCAGGGAGTCCGCCAGAACATGCCGACTGACTTCAGGGTGCCCGACCTAGGCGAAAACGTCGACTCGGGCGACATCGTGAACGTGATGGTCAAGGAAGGCGAGGAAATCCAGGCCGACCAAAACGTGATGGAGATCGAGACGGGCAAGGCGGTTGTCGAGCTGCCCTGCCCCTTCGCCGGCCGGATCACCAAAGTCCACGTCAAAAAAGGATCGAAGGTCAAAGTTGGCGATCCCCTGCTGACGGTCGAAAACTCGAAGGCGCCAAGTGCGGCCAAGCCAGCCGCATCGGCTCCCGCCGCGAAGGCCCCTGAGAAACAGCCCGAAAAGAGACCTCAAAAGCCAGAACCCGAGCCTGCCGAGACCGAGACTGCGGCGGCCCCAGAAGCTGCTCCTGCCCGCGCCCCCGCCGCGGCCAAGAACTCGAAGCCGGCGGCCGCCAAACCGCAGCTCAAGTCCAAGCCGGCCGCGGTCGCAACCGCCCCTGAGAAAAAGCCTGCCACAAAGACTCCGCCGGCGGGTCCCTCCACCCGGCGGCTCGCGCGCGAGTTGGGGGTCGATCTGGCTCTCGTCACCGGCTCCGGTCCGCACGGGCGGATCACCGAAGAAGACGTCAAAGCCGCGGTCCGCGAAAACGTGACGGCCGCCCCTCGCACCGCTGCGGCTGTTGCTGCCGCGCTGCCCGACGGTGTCGATGAAAAGGACAACTGGGGGCTGGTGCGGCGACAAGCGATGACCGGCATTCGCCGGGCCATCGCGCTGAACATGGCGCGCTCGACTTCGACGATCCCTCACGTTACGAATTTCGACGATGCCGATATCACCGAGCTCGAGCGGATTCGCAAGGGCGGGCTGGCCGATTATGTCGGCACCGAAATCAAGCTCACCATGATGGCCTTCGTGATGAAAGCGTGCGCCCAGGCACTCAAGCTGCACCCGCTCTTGAATGCCTCGGTCGACATGGAGAAGGAAGAGGTCATTTACAAGCATTACGTGAGCATCGGCGTGGCTGTCGACACCGAGCGGGGGTTGGTCGTGCCGGTGATCCGCGACGTGGATCAAATGAGCATCCCGCGCATCGCCCAGGCGCTCACGACCGTGACCGAGCAAGCCCGCGCGGCGCAGTTCACGCTGAATGATCTGAAGGGCGCGACGTTTACGATCAGCAACTTGGGGGCGGTAGGCGGGATCTACTCGACGCCGATCATCAACCCGCCGGAGGTGGCCGTGCTGTTGGTTGGCCGCTCGCGAAAAATGCCCGTCGTGGGTGAGGGGGACAAGATCGACATCCGGCTCATGATGCCGTTGAGCCTTTCCTACGATCACCGTGTGGTCGACGGCGCGACGGCAGCTCGATTTTTGAACGAAGTCATCAACTATCTAAAGGTGCCCGGCCGATTGCTGCTCGCGCCGTAGGTGTCCAACCCCCCTGCCCCCTACTTCATTTCCTTGATCGCCTCGATCACCGCTTGATCGTGCCCGTCGACGTTCACTTTTTTCCACACGCGCGCGACGCGGCCTTCGCGATCGATCAAATAGGTCGCGCGCTGCACGCCCATCGACTTTTTGCCGTACAAGTTCTTTTCACGCCACGCGCCGTATTTCTCAGCAACCGCATGGTCGACATCTGCTAGCAGCGGAAAGTTCAGCTCGTACTTGTCGCGGAACTTCTCGTGGCTCGCGACGTCATCGGTGCTCACTCCCAGCACGGCCGCTCCCAGCTTCTTGAGCTCCTGGCGCCGGTCCCGAAAGGCACACGCCTCCTTGGTGCAGCCGGGCGTCATGTCGCGCGGGTAGAAGTACAGCACCACCGGCCGACCGCGGAAGCTGGAAAGCTTCACGTGGGCGCCGTCCGCGGCCGGCAATGTGAAATCGGGGGCCATCTGGCCCGGTTCGATCCAGTCAGCCACGGTTGGGCCTCCCAAGCGGATGAAACAAGCAGATAATATCGCTTGGCATGTGACCTGCAAGGGTCGCCCCGGCGGCCGGGGCTCTTCGCCTGTCCTGGGCCGCGGTGTAAAATAGCAGCGGGCAATTCCCGCACTCCACTGACAAAGAAAGGACGCGTTTGGCTATCGCAAGTCCTGCCGCCAACCTGGATCAAAGACAACAACGAAGCCTCGAGCGTGCCATGGCGGCTGCCCGAGTGGCCGACCTCAACCGCGGCCGAGACATCGTGATCCTGGATCTGCGGGAGCTGACTCCCGTCTTCGACTACTTCATCCTGGTGACCGGCAGCAGCCGGCGCCAGTTGCACGCCATCAGCGAGGAAATCGATCGCGTGCTGGAAAAAGAGTACGGCGACAAGCGCCTGGGCATCGAGGGTTATGCCGAAAGCCGCTGGATCCTGCTCGACTTTGGCGACGTGGTCGTGCACTTGTTCGACGAAGAGACGCGCGGCTACTACGATCTCGAGCATCTATGGGCCGGCTCGCGACGCATGCCGTTCGAAAGCGCTCAGCCCGCGATCCTGCCGCAATCGAGCCCATCCGCCGAGTAGTGGTTTGGACTTGCACCGAGCTTCGGCACGCTGCCAAACTGCTCACCTGCCGCGCTAGTCGCGCGCGGCCGATTCGTTTCTCGTTGCGCCCGCCGTCCGCATGAACGTTCTCTCGGAACTTCAATCTCGATTTCGCGCGGCGCTGGCCGGGCTGGTCGAGGATCCAACTGAGTACCTGGCCATGGTGCGCCCAAGCCAGGACGAGCGGTTTGGCGAATACCAGGCCAACTTCGCGATGCCGCTTGGCAAGCGATTGGGACGCCCGCCACGCGAAGTGGCGGCGGAAGTCGTGTCGCGGCTCGATGTCGGCGATATCTGCGAGCCGCCCGAGGTGGCTGGGCCTGGTTTCATCAATTTGCGCGTCAAAAGTAGCTGGCTGGCGGGCGTGCTGGCAACGGCGGTTCGCGACCAGCGGCTGGCCATCGCGCCGGTCGCCACTCCGCGCACGTACGTCCTCGACTATTCATCGCCGAACGTCGCCAAGCCCATGCACGTGGGGCACATCCGCTCGACGGTGATCGGCGACGCGCTTAAGCGCACGCTCCGCTTCCTGGGCCATCGGGTTATCGCCGATAACCACATCGGCGACTGGGGAACCCAGTTCGGGATGATCCTCTATGGCTACAAGCATTTCGTTGACCAGCCGCGATACAAAGCCCACCCAGTGGAAGAGCTGAGCCGACTTTATCGGCTGGTGAGCCAGTTGGTCACGTACTACGAGCTCAAAGCCGACCGGCCCGCGCTCGACAAAAAAATCCTGCACCAAGAGTACGAAGTCGAGCGGCTGCGCGCGGAAACCAAGCCCAACGACAAGCCGGCGGCCAAGAATCTCAGGCGCGCCGAAGCCTCGCTCAGCGAGCTGTGCGCAACTCGCATTGCAGCCGACGCGACGATCGCGCGCGTGGACTCCGACCCTGAACTCGCGGCCCTGGCGCATGCGCATCGGGATATCGGCCGCGCGGTGTTGGCCGAGACCGCGCGGCTGCACGAAGGGGACCTCGAGAACCTGGCGCTGTGGCGCGAGTTCCTGCCGGCCTGCCTGGCGGACATCGAAGCAATCTATCGCCGCTTGGACGTCGAGTTTGACGTGACCCTTGGCGAGAGCTTCTATCAGGACCGACTGGCCGAGGTCGTCGAGAAGCTGCTCGCGCTCGGCATCGCGCGCATCAGCGAGGGCGCGACGTGCATCTTCATCCCCGGCCAAGAGGCCCCGCTCGTCATCCGCAAACAGGATGGCGCCTTCTTGTACGGCACGAGCGACCTGGCGACCATTCAATACCGCGTGGAAACCTGGCAACCCCATGCGATTCTGTACGTGGTCGATCATCGCCAGAGCATGCACTTCGAACAACTCTTCGCCGCGGCACGCCTGTGGGACTACCGCGATCTCGAGCTCGAGCACATCAGCTTCGGCACCGTGCTGGGCGAGGACGGCCGGCCCTTCAAAACGCGCTCCGGCGATACGGTCGGCCTGGGCGGCTTGCTGGACGAAGCGGTCGCCAAAGCGCTGGAGGTTGTCAATCGGCCCGACGATCCGCGCTCCGCGTCACCGGACATCCCGCCCGAGCGGCGGCAGCAGATCGCCGAGGTGGTGGGGATCGGGGCCCTCAAGTACGCCGATCTGTCGCAAAACCGCACGAGCGACTATACGTTCAGCTACGAAAAGATGTTGGCCATGAATGGCAACACGGCCACCTACATGCAATATGCCTACGCGCGCGTGCTTTCGATTTTCGCCAAGGGACGGGTCAACGTGGCCGAGCTCCGCGCCAGCGATGCCCCGATCACGCTGGAGCATCCGCACGAGCGGGCACTGGCGATTGCGCTCGTCCGATTTTCAGAAGCGCTTGAGCAAACCGTGGCGGAATATCGCCCCAGCTTCTTGACGAGCTACCTTTTTGAGCTCGCCAACCGCTACTCGAGCTTTTTTGAAGAGTGCCCCGTGCTGAAGGCGCCCAGCGAAGCGAGCCGCGCGAGCCGGCTGCTCTTGTGCGACCTCACCGCTCGCTCGCTACGACTTGGGCTCGAATTGCTCGGTATCCAAGTCGTCGAGCAGATGTGACGCCCCAGGGGCTGGTGGCGAGCGGCGCAAACGGTTTGTCCCCCACAATCGCGCCCTGACCTCCACGGCAAATCGGCGGATTGTCGTCCCACGCTTGGTCGCATAGACGCTCACGAATATGATAGAATCCGGGCCCCAGAACGTCGCAGAAATCCCGCCTCAAAACCCTCCCGCCGCGCCACCTGCATGCGAGCCTGGCTGCCACTCTTTGCACCGCCACTTGTGATTGGCCTATCGGCGGCTGTTCTCGCTGAGCCCGCGCCGGGCGGCCAGTCTGACAACGGGGCGGCGGTCGCGGCCGAATTCCACGCTCAGATCGAGCCCTTCTTCACGCGCTATTGTCTGAAGTGCCACAGTGGCGAGGAGCCCAAGGGGGAATTCTCCTTGAAAGAGTTCCTCACCCGTGCCGCGATCGTCGCGGACCGCGAGGCCTGGGAAAAAGTTACGCGCAAGCTGCACGACCGTGAAATGCCGCCCGAGGAAGAACCGCAGCCCGAGGCCAAGGAGCGCGAGCGCGCGACAGGCTGGATCGACCGGCAACTCGCGCAGTTCGATTGTGGCCGCGATCGCGATCCGGGCCGCGTCACGATCCGCCGCCTCAATCGCAACGAATACAACAACACGATTCGCGACTTGCTGGGGGTCGATTTCCATCCGGCCGACGATTTTCCTTCCGACGACGTCGGCTACGGCTTTGACAACATCGGCGACGTCCTCTCGATGCCGCCGATCCTGCTGGAAAAGTATCTGACGGCCGCGGAAAGGATCTCCGAACGCGCGCTCGGCACCGAGCAGGTCAACCTGGTGTCGGGGGAAACGACCGGCGGTGAAATCCTCGCAGGCGGCGCGCGAATTCTGACGCACAAGCTCGAAGTCAACACTCCTGTCCGCATGTTCGGGCAGGGCGACTACATTTTCCGGGTGCGGGCTTACGGCCAGCAGGCGGGCGACGAGCCGGTGAAAATGGCCATATACCTCGACGACAAGCTCATCCGCAACTTCGAGGTGAAAGCCACCGAGAAGAAGCCGGAGCTGTACGAGGGCTGGATGACCACCAAGGGTGGCCAGCGCACTTTTTCAATCGTGTTTCAGAATGACTATTACGAGCCCGAGCAGTCGGCGCCCAACGATCGCAATTTGATCATCAGCCACGTGGAGGTGATGGGACCTTATCCCCCCAGTTCGCGCCTGGTGATCCCGCGCGAGCACACGCCCGACGATCGGATGCTTGTTGCGCGTGAGAGTTTGAATGTGCTGACGTCGCGCGCATTCCGCCGGCCCTCGACGGCTGGCGAAGTCGATCGCTTGCTCAAGCTCGTCGAGCTGTCGTTGGCCGAGGGGGACAATTTCAATACGGCCATGGGGGTGGCGCTGCAGGCGGTGCTGGTTTCACCGCACTTTCTGTTTCGCGTCGAGCTCGATCCGACTCCAAACACTGCCGATAGCGTCCGCACGCTCAGCGATTTCGAGTTTGCCACGCGGCTGAGCTACTTCCTGTGGGGCAGCATGCCAGACGACGAGCTGATGGGGCTGGCGCGCTCTGGGCAGTTGCGCAAAGGTGACGAGCTTGGAAAACAAGTCGCCCGGATGCTCGCCGATCCCAAGGCGCAAGCACTCGTCGAGCACTTTGCCGGGCAATGGCTTCAACTGCGCAACCTGCGGACTATTGCCCCCGACAAGGGGCAGTACCCAGCGTTCGACGACGCGCTGCGTACCGCGATGCAGACCGAAAGCGAGATGTTCTTTGCCGCGGTGATGCGCGAGAACCGCAGCGTGCTCGAGTTTTTGGATAGCGATTACACGTTTATCAATGAACGGCTGGCGCGGCACTATGGCATCTCTGGCGTCCAGGGCAACCAATTCCGCAAGGTGGCGCTTGAGCCCGGCCAGCGCGGCGGAGTGCTGGGGCAAGCCAGCGTGCTCACCGTGACTTCGAACCCCACGCGCACCAGCCCGGTCAAGCGCGGCAAGTGGGTGCTGGAAAACCTACTGGGCACTCCGCCACCGCCGCCACCGGCCGAAGTGCCTCCGCTCGACGAAAAGCCCTCGGAGATCGCGGGCGGAACTTTGCGCGCGCGGATGGAACAACATCGCGCGAAAGCCGATTGCGCGATCTGCCACAATCGCATGGACCCGCTGGGATTTGGGCTCGAGAATTATGACGGCGTCGGCGGCTGGCGCGCGAAAGATGGTCCTTTTGACATTGATGCCTCCGGCACGCTGCCCAATGGCCAATCGTTTTCAGGGCCCGCCGAGCTCAAGCGCGTGCTCTTGGCTCGGCAGGATGATTTTGTGCGTTGTCTGGCCGAGAAAATGCTCACCTATGGCCTGGGACGGGGGGTCGAGTATAGTGACAAGTGCACCGTGGCGGATGTTGCCAATGCCCTGCGCGAGCACGAGTACAAGTTCTCAAGCATGATCCTGGCAATCGTCGAAAGCGATGCCTTTCAAAAGCGCCGCGGCGCGGGGAACCCACCATGAGCCGAGCTGGTCGAATCTCTCGTCGAACGGTCCTGCGCGGCCTGGGCACGGCGGTCGCCCTGCCTTTTTTGGACGCCATGCGGCCCCTGCGATCTTTGGCAGCCGAGGGCCAGAAGTCCGCTCCCACGCGAATGGCCTTCATCTACGTGCCCAACGGCAAGCACATGCCCGATTGGACGCCCACGGCCATCGGCGAAAGCTTCGAGCTGCCCTACATCATGGAGCCGCTTGCGCAAGTCAAACAACAACTATTGGTCGTAAGCGGCCTGGCGCAGGATCACGGACGTCCAAATGGCGATGGGCCCGGTGACCACGCCCGCGCGTTGGCCAGCTTTCTCACCGGATCGCAGCCGCGCAAGACGCATGGGGCTGATATCAAGGTCGGCGTTTCGGTCGACCAGGTCGCCGCGCGCAAGGTTGGCCAACAGACGAGATTTGCTTCGCTGGAGATCGGCTGCGACCGCGGCGCCCAGGCCGGCAACTGCGACTCGGGCTACAGTTGCTCCTACTCCACGAACATCTCCTGGCGCAGCGACACCACGCCGCAGGCCAAAGAGGTCGACCCGGCCCTGGTGTTCGAGCGTTTGTTCAACACGGGCAGCAGCGGCGAGCTGCGTACAAGGCGCGAGAAGCTGAAGCGGAGCGTGCTCGATTATGTGCTGGAAGACGCGCACGACTTGCACGCGCGACTGGGCAGCAAAGACCGCCGCAAGCTGGATGAATACTTAAGTTCGATTCGCGAGCTCGAGCGCCGCATCGGACAGGCCGCCGATTTGCCCGAAACGCCTAAGCCCGATTACCCGCGGCCCACCGGCATTCCCAAGGACTACGGCGAGCATATTCGGCTGATGTACGATTTGCTCGCGCTTGCGTTTCACGGCGACTTGACGCGTGTGGCCACGTTTGTGGTCGCCAACGAAGGCAGCAATCGCCCGTATCCGTTCATCGGCGTGACCGACGGCCATCACGATTTGTCGCATCACGGCGGCAACGATGAGAAGCAGAAGAAGATTCGCGAGATCAATCGCTTCCACGTCACGCAACTGGCCTACTTTCTCGAAAAGCTGAACGGCATGAGCGAGGGGGACGAGAACCTGCTTGATCACTCGATGATCTTGTATGGGAGCGGACTGGGAGACGGCAATGCCCACAATCACGACAACCTGCCGATTTTGCTCGCCGGGCGCGGCGGCGGCACCATCACCCCGGGCCGGCACATGAAGTGCGAAAAAGAGACCCCGCTCAACAACCTGTTCCTGTCCATGCTCGATCGGATGAGCTCGTCGACCGAAGTATTGGGCGACAGCACTGGCCGCTTGGAAGGGCTGGTTTAGAGTGCGCCGGGCGGCCATGACCGATCGCACGTTCTCTTCTGTGGCGGCCGCCACTCTCGCGGCGCTCTTGTTTGCCGGCTGCGCGCGGACCGATTCACCCGGCGCGGACGGCGCGGCGCTCAAGATGGGGCTCATGCCCAAGCTGATGGGGATCAGCTACTTCAATGCCTCGGAAAAAGGGGCGCGCGAAGCCGCCGGCGAGCTCTCCGTAGATTTGACTTACGATGGCCCAAGCGTCGATAGCGCCGAAGAACAAGTCAAAATGGTCGATCGCTGGATCGCGCAGGGATATGACATGATCGCCGTGGCGCCCAACGATCCGGAGTTGATCGCCCCTGCCTTGCGCCGCGCCAAACGCGCGGGCATCACGGTGCTCACCTGGGACGCCGATGCCAATCCCCAGTCGTCCGAGCGGGAGACGTTCGTGAATCAGGCGCCGGTCGACGAAATCGGCACCACGCTGGTCGACATTCTCGGCGAGGCCCTCGGCGGCTCAGGCAAGACGGTCATCGTGACGGGCTCGGCCACCTCGCCGAACCAGAACGCCTGGATTAAA